>NZ_CAOLGM010000143.1:0-10822 GCF_948475835.1 uncultured Escherichia sp.
ACGGAAAATGTGTAATAAGCCGTAGCGTGGACAATACCGCCGATAATACAGGCAGTTGCGTAGATTTCTGTACGTAAAATCATGGGGATCTCGCGGGCCAGTACATCACGAATGATCCCGCCGCCAACGCCAGTAATGACGCCCATACAAACCGCGATTAACGGACCGGCTTCCGCATTAAAGGCTTTATTCACGCCAATGCCGACAAACACCGCCAGACCAACGGCGTCCAGCACCGGCAACATCCATTTTGGTAAGCGTCTTGGCTGGCGCACCAGCACGATGGTCAGCATGCTGGTGACCATTGCAACGACCAGATCGGTGGGATCTTTCACCCAAAATACCGGGCCGTGATCCAGCGCCATGTCGCGAATTGTTCCGCCGCCTACTGCGGTAACCACGCCCAGTACCAGAACACCAAAAGGGTCCATACGCAATTTTCCGGCTAACAAAACGCCGGAGATGGCAAATACCGCTGTGCCGACTATATCCAGCCAATAGACGAGCATTGTTCAATCCCCACTGAGCACCTGAAAAGGTCAGGCACTAATCTACCTGTGAAAGCGCATTACAGAGCTGTTGTGCAGCGAGGATAATACGTGGGCTTGCACGTTCAAACCAGTCACTCGTGAGAGGAATAACGGGAATTTTGAGCTGTTCACCCCAGTATTGTTTGATTTTAGGAATTTGGTCCGGTCCGCCTGTAATGACAATCGCCTGTGGCGAGCGTGCTAACACCTGTTCGCGGCTAACTTGCGGCCAGGGAACCCGGCTGTCTTTAAAGATGTTTTCTCCGCCACAAACTTCGAGTACCTGGTTCTGAATCGACTCTTTTCCACTGGTAAATGGCGGATTAATGCCGAATTGCAGAAAAACACGTTTTTTAGGTTTATCAGCATATTGCGCTTTCAATTGCGCGTACTGATCCAGCAGGGATTGCGCGGCTTGTTCGGCCTTGTCTGGTTGCGGACTCCAGGGGGCCAGTTGACGTAACGCATTGGCAATTTGTTCAATGCTTGTCGCATCGACCCACATCACTTTTATTCCCAGCGAAGCCAGCTGGTCAACCTGCCGCTCGGCATTACCTCCACGCCAGGCAATCACCAGATCGGGTTTCAGCGCGACAATGCGTTCCAGATTCATCCCCTGCCAGGTGGAAACCTGCTCAATCTTTTGCGCTTGTGGAGGATAGTCGGAATAGCTGCTGACCCCAACCGGCGTGATCCCGGCGGCAAAGGCAAGTTCAGTGTTGGCGGGAGAAAGCGTGATGACGCGCGGCGCGGCGTTGAGCCACAGTGGCGCAAGAAAAGACAGGGCGACCAGCGCCCTGAACAGTGACTTAGCCATGTGCAAGTTTCTGCACCAGTGACTCAACCATCAGGCTGGACTGTTTAGCGGCAACAGCCAGGAACTCATCGAAGCTAAGATGAGACTGTTGATCGGCCACGTCGGAGATGGCGCGTACGACAACAAACGGGACGTTGAAATTGTGGCAGACATGGGCGATTGCCGTCGCTTCCATCTCTACAGCAATGGCCTGTGGGAAGTTGTGGCGGATTTTCGCCAGACCAACAGAACCGTTGATGAAAGCGTCGCCGCTAACAATCAGGCCACGTACAGCGTTAAGATTCAGTTCGGCAATGCAGGCCTCAGCGGCAGCGATCAGTTTATCGTCAGCTTTAAAGCCTGCCGGACAGCCTGGTAACTGACCGTATTCATAACCAAATGCCGTGACATCCGCGTCGTGATAACGTGCTTCGTCCGAGACAACGATATCGCCCACTTTCAGCGTTGGTGCCAGGCCACCGGCAGAACCGGTGTTAATAATCACATCTGGCTTGCAGTGTTCCAACAGCAAAGTGGCACCCAGCGCCGCAGCGACTTTACCGATGCCCGATTTCAGAAGCGCAACCTCGGTTCCATTCAGTTGGCCGGTATAGATTTCGCAACCGCCCAGACTGATAGTTTGACGGTTTTCGATTTTGTCACGCAGCAGCGTAACTTCTTCTTCCATTGCACCAATGATGCCGATTTTCATAGATTTACTCGCGATAAGCCCGATTTGAAGGCATAGTTTACCATGCGCTTACGGGGAAGCGTATTTCTCACGCGGGAGAGGACATGGCACAGATTGATTTCCGAAAAAAAATAAACTGGCATCGTCGTTACCGTTCACCGCAGGGCGTTAAAACCGAACATGAGATCCTGCGGATCTTCGAGAGCGATCGCGGGCGTATCATCAACTCTCCGGCAATTCGTCGTCTGCAACAAAAGACGCAGGTTTTTCCACTGGAGCGCAATGCCGCCGTGCGCACGCGTCTTACCCACTCGATGGAAGTCCAGCAGGTGGGGCGCTACATCGCCAAAGAAATTTTAAGCCGTCTGAAAGAGCTTAAATTGCTGGAAGCATACGGCCTGGATGAACTGACCGGACCTTTTGAAAGCATTGTTGAGATGTCATGCCTGATGCACGATATCGGCAATCCGCCGTTTGGTCATTTTGGCGAAGCAGCGATAAATGACTGGTTTCGCCAACGTTTGCACCCGGAAGATGCCGAAAGCCAGCCTCTGACTGACGATCGCTGCAGCGTGGCGGCACTACGTTTACGGGACGGGGAAGAACCGCTTAACGAGCTGCGGCGCAAGATTCGTCAGGACTTATGTCATTTTGAGGGGAATGCACAAGGCATTCGTCTGGTGCATACATTGATGCGGATGAATCTCACCTGGGCACAGGTTGGCGGTATTTTAAAATATACCCGTCCGGCGTGGTGGCGTGGCGAAACGCCTGAGACACATCACTATTTAATGAAAAAGCCGGGTTATTATCTTTCTGAAGAAGCCTATATTGCCCGGTTGCGTAAAGAACTTAATTTGGCGCTTTACAGTCGTTTTCCATTAACGTGGATTATGGAAGCTGCCGACGATATCTCCTATTGTGTGGCAGACCTTGAAGATGCAGTAGAGAAAAGAATATTTACCGTTGAGCAGCTTTATCATCATTTGCACGAAGCGTGGGGCCAGCATGAGAAAGGTTCGCTCTTTTCGCTGGTGGTTGAAAATGCCTGGGAAAAATCACGCTCAAATAGTTTAAGCCGCAGTACGGAAGATCAGTTTTTTATGTATTTACGGGTAAACACCCTAAATAAACTGGTACCCTACGCGGCACAACGATTTATTGATAATCTGCCTGCGATTTTCGCCGGAACGTTTAATCATGCATTATTGGAAGATGCCAGCGAATGCAGCGATCTTCTTAAGCTATATAAAAATGTCGCTGTAAAACATGTGTTTAGCCATCCAGATGTCGAGCAGCTTGAATTGCAGGGCTATCGGGTCATTAGCGGATTATTAGAGATTTATCGTCCTTTATTAAGCCTGTCGTTATCAGACTTTACTGAACTGGTAGAAAAAGAACGGGTGAAACGTTTCCCTATTGAATCGCGCTTATTCCACAAACTCTCGACGCGCCATCGGCTGGCCTATGTCGAGGCTGTCAGTAAATTACCGTCAGATTCTCCTGAGTTTCCGCTATGGGAATATTATTACCGTTGCCGCCTGCTGCAGGATTATATCAGCGGTATGACCGACCTCTATGCGTGGGATGAATACCGACGTCTGATGGCCGTAGAACAATAACCAGGCTTTTGTAAAGACGAACAATAAATTTTTACCTTTTGCAGAAACTTTAGTTCGGAACTTCGCGCTATAAAACGAATCTGAAGAACACAGCAATTTTGCGTTATCTGTTAATCGAGACTGAAATACATGAAAAAAACCACATTAGCACTGAGTGCACTGGCTCTGAGTTTAGGTTTGGCGTTATCTCCGCTCTCTGCAACGGCGGCTGAGACTTCTTCAGCAACGACAGCCCAGCAGATGCCAAGCCTTGCACCGATGCTCGAAAAGGTGATGCCTTCAGTGGTCAGCATTAACGTAGAAGGTAGCACAACCGTTAATACGCCGCGTATGCCGCGTAATTTCCAGCAGTTCTTCGGTGATGATTCTCCGTTCTGCCAGGAAGGTTCTCCGTTCCAGAGCTCTCCGTTCTGCCAGGGTGGCCAGGGCGGTAATGGTGGCGGCCAGCAACAGAAATTCATGGCGCTGGGTTCCGGCGTCATCATTGATGCCGATAAAGGCTATGTCGTCACCAACAACCACGTTGTTGATAACGCGACGGTCATTAAAGTTCAACTGAGCGATGGCCGTAAGTTCGACGCGAAGATGGTTGGCAAAGATCCGCGCTCTGATATCGCGCTGATCCAAATCCAGAACCCGAAAAACCTGACCGCAATTAAGATGGCGGATTCTGATGCACTGCGCGTGGGTGATTACACCGTAGCGATTGGTAACCCGTTTGGTCTGGGCGAGACGGTAACTTCCGGGATTGTCTCTGCGCTGGGGCGTAGCGGCCTGAATGCCGAAAACTACGAAAACTTCATCCAGACCGATGCAGCGATCAACCGTGGTAACTCCGGTGGTGCGCTGGTTAACCTGAACGGTGAACTGATCGGTATCAACACCGCGATCCTCGCACCGGACGGCGGCAACATCGGTATCGGTTTTGCTATCCCGAGCAACATGGTGAAAAACCTGACCTCGCAGATGGTGGAATACGGCCAGGTGAAACGCGGTGAGCTGGGTATTATGGGGACTGAGCTGAACTCCGAACTGGCCAAAGCGATGAAAGTTGACGCCCAGCGCGGTGCTTTCGTAAGCCAGGTTCTGCCTAATTCCTCCGCTGCAAAAGCGGGCATTAAAGCGGGTGATGTGATCACCTCACTGAACGGTAAGCCGATCAGCAGCTTTGCCGCACTGCGTGCTCAGGTGGGTACTATGCCGGTGGGCAGTAAACTGACCCTGGGCTTACTGCGCGACGGTAAGCAGGTTAACGTGAACCTGGAACTGCAGCAGAGCAGCCAGAATCAGGTTGATTCCAGCTCCATCTTCAACGGCATTGAAGGCGCTGAGATGAGCAACAAAGGCAAAGATCAGGGCGTGGTAGTGAACAACGTGAAAACGGGCACTCCGGCTGCGCAGATCGGCCTGAAGAAAGGTGATGTGATTATTGGCGCGAACCAGCAGGCAGTGAAAAACATCGCTGAACTGCGTAAAGTTCTCGACAGCAAACCGTCTGTGCTGGCACTGAACATTCAGCGCGGCGACAGCACCATCTACCTGTTAATGCAGTAATCTCCCTCAACCCCTTCCTGAAAACGGGAAGGGGTTCTCCTTACAATCTGTGAACTTCACCACAACTCCATACATCTTCATCATCCTTTAGGCATTTGCACAATGCCGTACGTTACGTACTTCCTTATGCTAAGCCGTGCATAACGGAGGACTTATGGCTGGCTGGCATCTTGATACCAAAATGGCGCAGGATATCGTGGCACGTACCATGCGCATCATCGATACCAATATCAACGTAATGGATGCCCGTGGGCGAATTATCGGCAGCGGCGATCGTGAGCGTATTGGTGAATTGCACGAAGGTGCATTGCTGGTACTTTCACAGGGACGAGTCGTCGATATCGATGACGCGGTGGCACGTCATCTGCACGGTGTGCGGCAAGGGATTAATCTACCGTTACGGCTGGAAGGTGAAATTGTCGGCGTAATTGGCCTGACAGGTGAACCAGAGAATCTGCGTAAATATGGCGAACTGGTCTGCATGACGGCTGAAATGATGCTGGAACAGTCGCGGTTGATGCACCTGTTGGCGCAGGATAGCCGTTTGCGGGAAGAACTGGTGATGAACCTGATTCAGGCTGAGGAGAATACTCCCGCACTTACTGAATGGGCGCAACGGCTGGGGATCGATCTCAATCAACCGCGAGTAGTGGCTATTGTTGAGGTCGACAGCGGTCAGCTTGGCGTGGACAGCGCAATGGCGGAGTTACAACAACTGCAAAATGCGCTGACTACGCCCGAGCGTAATAATCTGGTGGCGATTGTCTCGCTGACCGAAATGGTGGTGTTGAAACCGGCGTTGAACTCTTTTGGGCGCTGGGATGCAGAAGATCATCGTAAGCGAGTTGAACAACTGATTACCCGCATGAAAGAGTATGGCCAGCTGCGTTTTCGCGTTTCGCTGGGCAACTATTTTACCGGTCCTGGCAGTATTGCCCGATCCTATCGTACGGCGAAAACGACGATGGTGGTGGGTAAACAGCGGATGCCAGAAAGTCGCTGCTATTTTTATCAGGATCTGATGTTACCTGTGTTACTCGACAGTTTGCGTGGCGACTGGCAGGCCAATGAACTGGCGCGACCGCTGGCGCGGCTGAAAGCGATGGACAATAATGGCTTGCTGCGACGAACGCTGGCGGCGTGGTTTCGCCACAATGTGCAACCGCTGGCTACGTCAAAGGCGCTGTTTATTCATCGTAATACTCTGGAGTATCGGCTTAATCGTATATCGGAACTGACCGGGCTTGATTTGGGTAATTTTGATGACAGGTTGCTGCTGTATGTGGCGTTGCAGCTGGATGAAGAGCGGTAGGTTATGCGTTAAGGTCGAGGCGGCGCTGGCTCATTCCCCTCAGCCCGAAGGGTAGAGGGGAATGTCCGAGTTAACCGTCAGTTCGGCATTATTTACGCGTTAGTTTTTCCAGATCGGCTTCAATCTCGCTGATCTTATTGGTTACGACTGACTCCAGGTGACGTAAGTCGTCGAGGATCTTACGCTTAAGATCAACTTCGCTGCGGTCACGCTGGCAGATTTGATCAAGCTCATCAATGATATACCGTAGATTCGGGCTGATTTCCTGGACTTCTTTATAACCCTGACCCACACCATCAGCGACGACCGTTTTACGCTGACGCGGATATTTAAACTTAACGCTCTTGGCGAAAAACTCGCCTTTGTCTTTCTGGAAATAGATTTTCAGAATATCGTTGTTGGCTTCCTGCCGGAGGCTGTAACGATCAATTTCTTCAGGATTGGTAATACCCAGACTTTTCAGATTGTCGTACATAGCGTTACCTCAAAATGAGTCAGTAAATTGTGCTTATTTTAGCATTTGGCCTGGCCCGCCCGGCTCGACTGTGATCGCAGAAAGCCTTTTTCTTCCAGACTTCTATCATGGCGTAAAAATCAAAAAATTACCTGCTTTATTGTGGCGATATTCCATGGGATGGATTAACACATTTATCTTCGTTTTGCGAATTACATGACAGTCCGAAACAAGATGAAAAAGTATTTAAAAAAGGGGGGAAGAAGAATGAGTAGGACGAATTATTCTGAGCCAGAAAGCATACGGGCAGCATCATGCTGCCCGTATATGTACTCTTAATCGATGGTACGCAGCAGTTCGTTAATGCCGACTTTGCCGCGAGTTTTCGCGTCAACTTTCTTAACGATAACCGCACAGTAGAGGCTGTATTTGCCATCTTTCGACGGCAGATTACCTGAAACAACCACAGACCCCGCCGGAACGCGACCGTAGTGGATTTCGCCGGTTTCACGGTCGTAAATACGGGTGCTCTGACCAATGTATACGCCCATAGAGATGACGGAACCTTCTTCGACAATCACCCCTTCAACCACTTCGGAGCGTGCGCCAATGAAGCAGTTATCTTCAATAATGGTCGGGTTAGCCTGCAGCGGCTCCAGCACGCCGCCGATGCCCACGCCACCGGAAAGGTGGACGTTTTTACCAATCTGCGCACAAGAACCGACGGTCGCCCAGGTATCAACCATCGTGCCTTCATCAACATATGCGCCGATGTTGACGTAAGACGGCATCAGCACGGTGTTACGGGCAATAAATGCACCCTGACGTACCGCCGCTGGTGGCACAACGCGGAAGCCTTCTTTCTGAAAACGCGCTTCGTCGTAGTCGGCGAATTTCATCGGCACTTTATCGAAGTAGCGGCTTTCTGCCCCTTCGATCACCTGATTATCATTAATACGGAAAGAGAGCAGCACCGCTTTTTTCAACCACTGATGCGTCACCCACTGACCGTCAATTTTTTCCGCTACACGCAGTGCGCCGGAATCCAGCAGGGCGATCACCTGATTTACCGCTTCGCGGGTTACGGTGTCTGCATTGGCTGGCGTGATCTCGGCACGGCGTTCAAAAGCGGTTTCAATAATGTTCTGTAACTGCTGCATTGTTAAACTCTTTTCATATCAGTAAACACATCACCCTTTATCGTTTGGATTGAGGGCCTCTGTCAACCGCTGATGCACTTCCTGCTGCAACTCGTTATTAAGCGCACGCCGGTCAGCGGTGGCAATTATGAATAAATCTTCTACTCGCTCGCCAATGGTTGTAATTCGGGCGCCATGAAGCGAAATTCCCAGATCGGCAAAAATTTTCCCGACTCTCGCCAGCAGTCCTGGTTGGTCGAGCGCGATAAGCTCAAGGAACGATTTGCGGTCGGTATGGGTTGGCAAAAACGTCACTTCGGTTTCAACAGTAAAGTGACGTAGTTTAGCCGGTTGACGACGCGGCTGTGGTGGCTGCCAGCTACTTTGTGTCAGTACCTGCTCCAGACCAAACCGAATAACCTCATGACGATCTGCGGATAGCGGGCTACCATCGGGTTCCAGCACGATGAAGGTATCCATCGCCATACCGTCGCGAGTGGTGAAAATTTGTGCGTCGTGAACACTTAAATTGCGGCGGTCTAATTCGGCACAGACGGCGGCAAACAGATAGGGGCGGTCCGGGCTCCAGATAAAAATCTCGGTGCCTCCACGCGTAGCCTGCGGGCTAAGCAATACCAGCGGTTTGCTTAAATCATGCTGTAATAAATGGCGGGCATGCCAGGCCAGTTGATTTGGGCTATGGCGGACAAAATAGTTAGCACGACAGCGTGACCAAATTTGGTGCAGCGCCTCTTCGTCGATGTTATCCATGCGCAGTAGTGCCAGTGCCTGGAGTTGGTGATGGCGAACCCGTTCGCGCATATCCGGCGTGTTTTGCATTCCGCGTCGTAGCTGTTTTTCGGTGGCAAAATAGAGTTCGCGCAACAGACTTTGCTTCCAGCTATTCCACAGCGTTTCGTTGGTGGCGCAAATGTCAGCCACTGTCAGGCATACCAGATAGCGCAGACGATTTTCCGTTTGAACTTCTTCGGCAAACTGCTTGATGACTTCAGGGTCCTGAATATCGCGGCGTTGTGCTGTCACCGACATCAGCAAGTGCTGGCGAACCAGCCAGGCAACCAGCTGTGTTTCGCGTGAGTTCAGCCCGTGGAGTTCTGCAAAATGCACTACATCCTGAGCACCGAGAATGGAGTGGTCGCCGCCGCGTCCTTTGGCGATATCGTGAAACAGCGCGGCGATGAAAATCAGCTCAGTTGACGGCAGGCGCGGCCAGACGTCCACACACAACGGATGGCGCTGGCGCGTTTCTTCACTGGCAAAACTCTCCAGTTTCAGCATCACGCGGATAGTATGTTCATCCACCGTGTAGGCGTGGAACAGATCAAACTGCATCTGCCCGACGATATGCGACCATTGCGGCATATACGCGCCGAGCACGCTATGGCGATGCATTGGCAATAGCCCGCGCCGCACCGCTCCGGGGTGACGCAGAATGCTCAAAAACAGTTTTCGTGCTTCCGGAATATTACACAGCGGTTGTTGCAGATGGCGACGGGCATGGCGTAACTGGCGCAGCGTGGTGGAGTAAATGCCGGTGATCGCACTGTTGCGCACCATGGTGTAGAACATACGCAAGATGGCTTCCGGCTGGCGCATAAATAGTGTTTCATCACGCAGGTCGATTAGCGTACCGCGTAGCTGAAACTCATCGTCGATTGGACGTGGTTTTTCGTCGGCGGGAAGGGCGAGGATGGCTTCATCGAACAGTTGCAGCAGCATCTGGTTGAGTTCACTGACGCGGCGTGTAACGCGGAAGTAATCCTTCATCATCCGCTCGACCGGTTCGTTGCCTTCACCACTGTAATTCAGACGCTGAGCGACGCTAAGTTGGCGATCGAATAACAGGCGATTATCGTAACGGCTGACGACCAGATGCAGGGCAAAGCGAATACGCCACAGTATATGCAGACATTCGTTTAATTCCGCCCGCTCCGCTGAGGTTAAGAAGCCAAACCCAACCATTTCATCCAGCGATGTTGCGCCAAAATGACGGCGGGCCACCCATTGCAGAGTGTGGATATCGCGCAAGCCGCCAGGGCTACTTTTGATGTCTGGTTCAAGATTGTAGCTGGTGCCGTGGTAACGCTGATGGCGCTGGTTCTGTTCTTCAACTTTCGCCGCGTAGAACTTGTCGGAAGGCCAGAATCCTTCGCTAAAAATATGTTTTTGCAGTTCGAGGAAGAGCGCAACATCGCCAATTAATAAGCGGGATTCGATTAAATTGGTGGCGACGGTTAAATCCGATAACCCTTCCAGCATGCACTCTTCAAGCGTGCGCACACTATGACCGACTTCCAGCTTTACATCCCAGAGCAGCGTTAACAGCTCGCCCACTTTTTGCGCCTGATCGTCCGGGAGCTTTTTACGGCTTAAAATCAGTAAATCGATGTCAGAAAGTGGATGCAGCTCGCCACGACCGTAGCCACCGACGGCGACCAATGCCAGGTCGGCAATCTGGCTGAATCCCGCTTCAATCCATAATCGTTGCAGGAGCTGGTCGATAAACTCGGTGCGCGCCTCAATCAACTGTTCTGCAGAGATCCCATTGTCAAAGGCATCACCCAGCCAACGCTGGAAAGTATCGATATGGGCTTTTATCCCACCGACGGTTAATTCATCACGGGGCCAGACGCATGGATTTTGCGGTTGACCGGGCAGGGTGGGGAGAGCGGTGTTTGCGTACTGTTCTGGAAGGGTATTCAT
>NZ_CAOLGM010000144.1:0-10779 GCF_948475835.1 uncultured Escherichia sp.
GGATAACGTAACGCTGATTTCACTTTGTCGGTCAACTGACGCTGGGCTTTTTGCTGACGCGCCAGTTCAAAGCAGCATTCATCCAGCTTACCGGTCAGTTCACCCGTGCGGATCATCGCCTGATAGAGTGGCGGAAATACCTCTGACCAGGGTAATAAGGCATTGGAAAAAGCAATGCCCTGTTCGAGATCGTGCGCCAGCGATTGCAGCAACGCTTGCCATTGCTTACTGGGATGCTGTTCCGCCAGCAGTGCCAGCCCTTCAGAAAGCGTTAACCCGGCTTTGAGTAGCGTCGCCAGTTGATGAATGACTTCCGCGCTTTTATCTCCTCGCCACTGCGCAGAATTGATGGCGATTCGCTTCAGGCTAAGTGGGGTAACCATCTGTTGCTGTAGTGCCATGAGCAGCAAAGCACGGCTCTCTGCCCATAGCATCCCATCTTGCGCATTGCCGTCGCCGGTTATGCCATGCCAGCGCCAGAGTTGCTTACTCGCCATGCGGCATCCCCAGTACGCGGATTAACTCTTCAAAGGTGGTTAAGCCTTGCTCCACGGCCAGGCAGCCGTTTTCAAAAAGCGTACGCATACCCGCCTGTCGTGCGTGCGTTTCCAGCGATTCAACGTCGGTATTAGCGGAAATAAGCTGACGAATGACCGGCGTTATGGGCAGAACTTCAAATAAGGCCGTACGACCATAAAAACCGTGGTAGCAATGTACACAACCGGGTGCCTGCCAGTGGGGCAGCGGCGATGGCCATACATTGTCTGGAATGTGGATGGGCTCCCCTTGCTGCCGGCGACAATGTGGGCAAAGTTTGCGTACCAGACGCTGGGCTATTACCAGCGTAAGCGCCGATGATAGCATCCAGCGGGCGACCCCCATTTGCTGTAAACGTACCAGCGTTTCGCAGGTGGAATTAGTGTGTAGGGTAGACAACACCAGGTGACCAGTTTGCGCCGCTTTAATAGCGATCTCTGCTGTTTCGCCATCGCGGATCTCTCCGATCATGATGACGTCAGGATCCTGGCGCAATAACGCACGCAACACGCCCTGAAAGGTGAGTCCGGCACGCGGATGGATTTGCGTCTGGTTTAGTCCGGCTATGGGGATCTCAACCGGATCTTCGACGCTACAAATATTAATGTCAGCGGTATTCAGCGTTTGCAGGGCACTATAAAGCGTGACCGTTTTGCCGCTGCCTGTAGGGCCAGTTACCAGCACCAGTCCCTGTGGTTGTTGCAAGGCATGAGCAAAGTCCGCCAGTTGTAACGGCTGCATTCCAAGCGTGTTGACATCCAGTGCCTGACCCACCTGCTGTAACAACCTTAATACCACCTTTTCACCACCCCGACATGGTAAGGTCGCAATACGAAATGAGACGGCGTTTCCTGCCAGTTCGACAGTGAATTGCCCGTCCTGCGGCAGGCGATGTTCCGCAATATCCAGGTTTCCCAGCACTTTTAATCTGGCGGTTAATGCGACTCCGGCATCCGGTGAAACATCCGGTAAAGGATGCAATACGCCGTCGATACGCAAGCGGATGCGGTAGGCATTGTCCGCTGGTTCGATATGAATATCAGACGCGCGTTGTTCCAGCGCAGATTGTAACGTTCGAGCTAGCAACTCTGCTTTGGGCTGATGCTTCTCCTGAACAGCTACGGGCAATGTCTGTTGTGTGCGACTGGCGTGACCTTCCATTTGTTGGCGCGTCCAGCAGGTGATCTCAATACGTTTGGTGGTAGCGAAATGCAATGCGTCCAGCAACTCATGTGAGGGGGCATCGACCACCGCAACATGAACCACTTCTTCGCTGGCATCCAGCAAGACTCCCTGATAACGCAGACACAGGGCCGTGAGCTGTGGAATATTCATTGCCGCTCCTTAGTTGGCGTCATCAAAGCGGAAGACATCTTCGCAGGCTTGCTGCAATGCGCTGTCACTTTGAATATTGCAGTTGCGCGTCCAGCCGGTGACGCCGTTTGCGTTATCCCAACCCGGTGTCATGACGACGCTTAGTCCATTGAGACTTTCTTGCCCGGTCAGCGACACCACGCCTTTTGCCACACTCATGGCTGAAACATAGTGGGTGGTGGTAGGCGAGGGAATGCCATTGCTGCCACCGTCGCAGGTATCTAATCCACCATGTTCCAGCGCGCACAACTCTACGGCGGTACGGTAAGGCACAAAGGTTTGTAGCATGTCGGTGAGTGCGGCTTTGCGCAGGTAGTTTTGATAAGCGGGAATACCAATGGCGCTTAAAATGGCAATGATGCCAATAACCACCATCAGTTCGATAAGTGTAAAACCGCGTTGCTTGTCCATCTGTTTCGCTCCTTGATTTGGTTGGCGCTACTTTGGCAAACGCCATCAGCACAGGCGAGGGGCAAAAAACGAAACGGGAAAGCAGATTCCGAGGTTTTTTATTTCGTTGCAGCGAAAGACAAGAAATTTGCGAGGCGTTACGAAGAAAGTTGGGGAAGGGGAGATTATCCGCCCGCGATGGAGCGGATAAATCTGTCAACTATTAGCGAAAACGCATTGAAAGGTCGAGTGCTTGTACGTGTTTAGTTAGCGCACCGACGGAGATAAAGTCCACGCCCATTTCGGCAAATTCACGCAGTGTTTTGTCAGTGACGTTGCCAGACACTTCCAGTAGCGCCTTGCCGTTGGTGCGTTTGACGGCTTCGCGCATCTGTTCTGTTTCGAAGTTATCCAGCATGATGATATCGGCTCCTGCTTTCAGGGCTTCATCAAGTTCTTCCAGATTCTCTACTTCGACTTCTACTGGCGCATCCGGGTGCAGCCAGGACGCTTTTTCGACCGCCTGGCGCACTGAGCCGGAGGCAATAATATGGTTTTCTTTGATCAGGAAGGCATCAGAAAGCCCCAGACGGTGATTCGCTCCGCCGCCGCAAAGTACCGCGTATTTCAGAGCTGAACGCAGGCCGGGTAAGGTTTTGCGCGTATCCAACAACTGCGTGTTGGTGCCTTCCAGCAATTCGACATAGTGGCGTACCTTACTGGCAACTCCTGAAAGGGTTTGCACAAAATTAAGCGCAGTGCGTTCGCCCGTTAACAGCACGCGGGATGGGCCTTCAAGTTCGAACAAGGATTGATTGGCATTGATGACATCGCCGTCATCCACATGCCAGATTATGGTGACATCGTCGCCTGCCAGTTGAATAAACACCTCTTCAACCCAGCGTTTGCCGCAAAAGACGCCATTCTCGCGGGTGATCACCGTGGCATGAGAGCGAGAATTTTCCGGTAAAAGTTTTGCCGTAATATCATTGTTGGCATCGACTGTTCCGCCTAAATCTTCCCGCAGCGCCTGGGCTACCGCGCCGGGGATATCGAGATTAATGCGTTCCAGCAGCTCGTCACGTCGGGTGTCAGGGTTATAGCGGCGAGGCGGCATGTTAAAACTCCAGATAGCTAACGAATCATAAGGTAGAAACATGCTACTCTGAACCGGGTATTAGCACCACATATAAGGAGATCCTGCATGTTGTTAGAACAGGGGTGGCTGGTTGGCGCGCGCCGCGTTCCCTCACCACATTACGATTGCCGCCCGGATGACGAAACACCCACCCTGCTGGTGGTGCACAATATTAGCCTGCCGCCAGGCGAGTTTGGCGGTCCGTGGATCGACGCATTATTCACTGGAACTATTGATCCGCAGGCACATCCTTTCTTTGCTGAGATCGCCCATTTGCGCGTCTCCGCTCACTGTTTGATTCGCCGTGATGGTGAAATAGTCCAGTATGTTCCTTTCGATAAACGTGCATGGCATGCGGGAGTCTCTCAGTATCAGGGGCGCGAACGCTGCAATGATTTTTCTATTGGGATTGAGCTTGAAGGCACCGATACGCTGGCGTATACCGATGCGCAGTATCAACAGCTTGCGGCGGTTACGCGGGCACTGATTGATTGCTATCCGGATATCGCTAAAAACATGACGGGCCATTGTGATATTGCGCCGGATCGGAAAACCGATCCCGGTCCTGCATTTGATTGGGCACGGTTTCGTGTGCTGGTCAGCAAGGAGACAACATGACGCTATTTACAACCTTACTGGTGTTAATTTTCGAGCGCCTGTTTAAGTTGGGCGAGCACTGGCAGCTTGATCATCGTCTTGAAGCGTTCTTTCGGCGGGTGAAACATTTTTCTCTCGGGCGCACGTTAGGCATGACCATTATTGCGATGGGCGTGACTTTTTTACTGTTACGCGCATTGCAGGGAGTATTGTTCAACGTTCCCACGCTACTGGTGTGGCTGCTGATTGGTTTGCTGTGTATTGGCGCAGGTAAAGTTCGTCTTCATTATCATGCTTATCTGACAGCTGCTTCACGTAATGATAGCCATGCCCGTGCCACGATGGCTGGCGAACTCACCATGATTCACGGCGTCCCGGCAGGCTGCGACGAACGTGAGTATTTGCGTGAGCTGCAAAATGCATTGCTGTGGATTAACTTTCGTTTTTATCTTGCACCGCTGTTCTGGCTGATTGTGGGGGGAACCTGGGGACCCGTTACGCTGATGGGGTATGCGTTTTTGCGTGCATGGCAATACTGGCTGGCGCGATATCAGACGCCGCATCATCGTTTACAGTCCGGCATTGATGCCGTGCTTCATGTACTGGATTGGGTGCCGGTTCGTCTTGCGGGTGTGGTATATGCCTTGATCGGTCATGGTGAGAAAGCGTTACCGGCCTGGTTTGCTTCGCTGGGTGATTTCCATACTTCGCAGTATCAGGTGTTAACGCGTCTGGCGCAGTTCTCTCTGGCGCGTGAACCGCATGTCGATAAGGTGGAGACGCCGAGGGCAGCGGTTTCAATGGCGAAGAAAACCTCGTTCGTGGTCGTGGTGGTGATTGCACTACTGACGATTTACGGGGCGTTGGTGTAAAGATTATTGCCCTCACCCTGTACGGGTGAGGGCGTAGAGAGATTAATGCGCTTTTACGGCTTTGGCGGTTTTCTCTTTAAACAGATAGCCGATACCTAACACGATCAGCCATACCGGGATCAGGTATACCGAAATCGCCATTCCTGGGGTCATCAGCATAATCACCAGTACCGCCGCCATAAACAGCAGGCAGATCCAGTTACCCAGCGGATAAAGCAGAGCAGGGAAGTGAGTTACCACGCCTTGTTCCTGCTTGGCGCGACGGAATTTCATATGCGCCAGGCTAATCATCGCCCAGTTGATTACCAGTGCAGATACCACCAGCGCCATTAACAGTCCGAAAGCGGACTCTGGGGCAAGGTAGTTAATCAGTACGCACAACGCCGTTACCAGTGCAGACACCAGAATGGTATTTACTGGTACACCACGTTTATCGACAGACGCCAGCGCTTTTGGCGCATTACCCTGTTGTGCCAGACCAAACAGCATACGGCTGTTGCAATATACGCAGCTGTTGTACACGGAGAGCGCCGCAGTCAGTACCACGATGTTCAGCGCATTCGCCACAAAGGTATCGCCTAACTCGTGGAAGATCAGCACAAACGGACTGGTATCGGCGGTAACGCGGGTCCACGGCATCAGTGAGAGCAGAACGGCTAACGAACCAATATAGAAAATCAGGATGCGGTAGATAACCTGGTTAGTTGCTTTCGGTATACTTTGCTCCGGGTTATCAGCTTCTGCTGCGGTGATCCCCACCAGTTCCAGACCACCGAACGAGAACATGATAATCGCCATCATCATCACCAGCCCGGTGAAGCCGTGCGGCAGGAAACCACCCTGATCCCACAGGTTGCTAACGGTCGCCTGCGGGCCGCCGTTGCCACTGAATAGCAGCCAGCCGCCGAAGATGATCATCGCTACCACCGCGATAACTTTGATAATGGCAAACCAGAACTCCATCTCGCCAAACACTTTAACGTTGGTCAGGTTGATGGCGTTAATCACCACAAAGAATACGGCGGCAGAAACCCAGGTGGGGATTTCCGGATACCAGAACTGAATGTATTTACCCACGGCAGTCAGCTCAGCCATGGCAACTAAAACGTACAGTACCCAGTAGTTCCAGCCAGAGGCGAAACCGGCAAAACTGCCCCAGTATTTATAAGCAAAGTGGCTAAAGGAGCCTGCGACAGGTTCTTCGACCACCATTTCACCCAGCTGACGCATGATCAGAAAGGCGATAAAACCAGCAATGGCGTAACCCAGGATAATCCCTGGCCCTGCGGACTGTATTACGGAGGCGCTACCCAGGAATAACCCGGTCCCTATCGCGCCACCCAGCGCGATAAGCTGAATATGGCGGTTTTTAAGGCCGCGCTTTAGCTGCTCGCCGTGCTGTTGACCTTCCATCATGAAACCTCGTGCGGTGGTTGTTTTTTTGATCTACGCAGTGATGCGTGTGTAAGTTTGCAATTCCGTTTGTTGTATTAATTTGTTTACATCAAAGAAGTTTGAATTGTTACAAAAAGACTTCCGTCAGATCAAGAATAATGGTATGCAGCAGCGAATGCACCCGCTTTATGCATGGTTGAAGATGAGTTGCTTAAAAAGAAACCGTTTGTAAAGCTCAGCCTCAACCCCTCTCAATATGTAGAATGAATTTAAATTCGTTTTAATTGAATTAAAAATCACAAAATTGGTAAGTGAATCGGTTCAATTCGGATTTTTATAGTTTAATAATCGTTAAAAAACTCCTTTCCTACGTAAAGTCTACATTTGTGCATAGTTACAACTTTGAAACGTTATATATGTCAAGTTGTTAAAATGTGCACAGTTTCATGATTTCAATCAAAACCTGTATGGACATAAGGTGAATACTTTGTTACTTTAGCGTCACAGACATGAAATTGGTAAGACCAATTGACTTCGGCAAGTGGCTTAAGACAGGAACTCATGGCCTACAGCAAAATCCGCCAACCAAAACTCTCCGATGTGATTGAGCAGCAACTGGAGTTTTTGATCCTCGAAGGCACTCTCCGCCCGGGCGAAAAACTCCCACCGGAACGCGAACTGGCAAAACAGTTTGACGTCTCCCGTCCCTCCTTGCGTGAGGCGATTCAACGTCTCGAAGCGAAGGGCTTGTTGCTTCGTCGCCAGGGTGGCGGCACTTTTGTCCAGAGCAGCCTATGGCAAAGCTTCAGCGATCCGCTGGTGGAGCTGCTCTCCGACCATCCTGAGTCACAGTATGACTTGCTCGAAACACGACACGCCCTGGAAGGTATCGCCGCTTATTACGCCGCGCTGCGTAGTACCGATGAAGACAAGGAACGCATCCGTGAACTCCACCACGCCATAGAGCTGGCGCAGCAGTCTGGCGATCTGGACGCGGAATCAAACGCCGTACTCCAGTATCAGATTGCCGTCACCGAAGCGGCCCACAATGTGGTTCTGCTTCATCTGCTAAGGTGTATGGAGCCGATGTTGGCCCAGAATGTCCGCCAGAACTTCGAATTGCTCTATTCGCGTCGCGAGATGCTGCCGCTGGTGAGTAGTCACCGCACCCGCATATTTGAAGCGATTATGGCCGGTAAGCCGGAAGAAGCGCGCGAAGCATCGCATCGCCATCTGGCCTTTATCGAAGAAATTTTGCTCGACAGAAGTCGTGAAGAGAGCCGCCGTGAGCGTTCTCTGCGTCGTCTGGAGCAACGAAAGAATTAGTGATTTTTCTGGTAAAAATTATCCAGAAGATGTTGTAAATCAAGCGCATATAAAAGCGCGGCAACTAAACGTAGAACCTGTCTTATTGAGCTTTCCGGCGAGAGTTCAATGGGACAGGTTCCAGAAAACTCAACGTTATTAGATAGATAAGGAATAACCCATGTCAGAACGTTTCCCAAATGACGTGGATCCGATCGAAACTCGCGACTGGCTCCAGGCGATCGAATCGGTCATCCGTGAAGAAGGTGTTGAGCGTGCTCAGTATCTGATCGACCAACTGCTTGCTGAAGCCCGCAAAGGCGGTGTAAACGTAGCCGCAGGCACAGGTATCAGCAACTACATCAACACCATCCCCGTTGAAGAACAACCGGAGTATCCGGGTAATCTGGAACTGGAACGCCGTATTCGTTCAGCTATCCGCTGGAACGCCATCATGACGGTGCTGCGTGCGTCGAAAAAAGACCTCGAACTGGGCGGCCATATGGCGTCCTTCCAGTCTTCCGCAACCATTTATGATGTGTGCTTTAACCACTTCTTCCGTGCACGCAACGAGCAGGATGGCGGCGACCTGGTTTACTTCCAGGGCCACATCTCCCCGGGCGTGTACGCTCGTGCTTTCCTGGAAGGTCGTCTGACTCAGGAGCAGCTGGATAACTTCCGTCAGGAAGTTCACGGCAATGGCCTCTCTTCCTATCCGCACCCGAAACTGATGCCGGAATTCTGGCAGTTCCCGACCGTATCTATGGGTCTGGGGCCGATTGGTGCTATTTACCAGGCTAAATTCCTGAAATATCTGGAACACCGTGGCCTGAAAGATACCTCTAAACAGACCGTTTACGCGTTCCTCGGCGACGGTGAAATGGACGAACCGGAATCCAAAGGTGCGATCACCATCGCTACCCGTGAAAAACTGGATAACCTGGTCTTCGTTATCAACTGTAACCTGCAGCGTCTTGACGGCCCGGTCACCGGTAACGGCAAGATCATCAACGAACTGGAAGGCATCTTCGAAGGTGCTGGCTGGAACGTGATCAAAGTGATGTGGGGTAGCCGTTGGGATGAACTGCTGCGTAAAGATACCAGCGGTAAACTGATCCAGCTGATGAACGAAACCGTTGACGGCGACTACCAGACCTTCAAATCGAAAGATGGTGCGTACGTTCGTGAACACTTCTTCGGTAAATATCCTGAAACCGCAGCACTGGTTGCAGACTGGACTGACGAGCAGATCTGGGCACTGAACCGTGGTGGTCACGATCCGAAGAAAATCTACGCTGCATTCAAGAAAGCGCAGGAAACCAAAGGCAAAGCGACAGTAATCCTTGCTCATACCATTAAAGGTTACGGCATGGGCGACGCGGCTGAAGGTAAAAACATCGCGCACCAGGTTAAGAAAATGAACATGGACGGCGTGCGTCACATCCGCGACCGTTTCAATGTGCCGGTGTCTGATGCAGATATCGAAAAACTGCCGTACATCACCTTCCCGGAAGGTTCTGAAGAGCATACCTATCTGCACGCACAGCGTCAGAAACTGCACGGTTATCTGCCAAGCCGTCAGCCGAACTTCACCGAGAAGCTTGAGCTGCCGAGCCTGCAAGACTTCGGCGCGCTGCTGGAAGAGCAGAGCAAAGAGATCTCTACCACTATCGCTTTCGTTCGTGCCCTGAACGTAATGCTGAAGAACAAGTCGATCAAAGATCGTCTGGTACCGATCATCGCCGACGAAGCGCGTACTTTCGGTATGGAAGGTCTGTTCCGTCAGATTGGTATTTACAGCCCGAACGGTCAGCAGTACACCCCGCAGGACCGCGAGCAGGTTGCTTACTATAAAGAAGACGAGAAAGGTCAGATTCTGCAGGAAGGGATCAACGAGTTGGGCGCAGGTTGTTCCTGGCTGGCAGCGGCGACCTCTTACAGCACCAACAATCTGCCGATGATTCCGTTCTACATCTATTACTCGATGTTCGGCTTCCAGCGTATCGGCGATCTGTGCTGGGCGGCTGGCGACCAGCAAGCGCGTGGCTTCCTGATCGGCGGTACTTCCGGTCGTACCACCCTGAACGGTGAAGGTCTGCAGCACGAAGATGGTCACAGCCACATTCAGTCGCTGACTATCCCGAACTGTATCTCTTACGACCCGGCTTACGCTTACGAAGTTGCTGTCATTATGCATGACGGTCTGGAGCGTATGTACGGTGAAAAACAAGAGAACGTTTACTACTACATCACTACGCTGAACGAAAACTACCACATGCCGGCAATGCCGGAAGGTGCTGAGGAAGGTATCCGTAAAGGTATCTACAAACTCGAAACCATTGAAGGTAGCAAAGGTAAAGTTCAGCTGCTGGGCTCCGGTTCCATCCTGCGTCACGTCCGTGAAGCGGCAGAGATCCTGGCGAAAGATTACGGCGTAGGTTCTGACGTTTATAGCGTGACCTCCTTCACCGAACTGGCGCGAGATGGTCAGGATTGTGAACGCTGGAACATGCTGCACCCGCTGGAAACTCCGCGCGTTCCGTATATCGCTCAGGTGATGAACGACGCTCCGGCAGTGGCATCTACCGACTATATGAAACTGTTCGCTGAGCAGGTCCGTACTTACGTACCGGCTGACGACTACCGCGTACTGGGTACTGATGGCTTCGGTCGTTCCGACAGCCGTGAGAACCTGCGTCACCACTTCGAAGTTGATGCTTCCTACGTGGTTGTAGCGGCGCTGGGCGAACTGGCTAAACGTGGCGAAATCGATAAGAAAGTGGTTGCTGACGCAATCGCCAAATTCAACATCGATGCAGATAAAGTTAACCCGCGTCTGGCGTAAGAGGTAAAAGAATAATGGCTATCGAAATCAAAGTACCGGACATCGGGGCTGATGAAGTTGAAATCACCGAGATCCTGGTCAAAGTGGGCGACAAAGTTGAAGCCGAACAGTCGCTGATCACCGTAGAAGGCGACAAAGCCTCTATGGAAGTTCCGTCTCCGCAGGCGGGTATCGTTAAAGAGATCAAAGTCTCTGTTGGCGATAAAACCCAGACCGGCGCACTGATTATGATTTTCGATTCCGCCGACGGTGCAGCAGACGCTGCACCTGCTCAGGCAGAAGAGAAGAAAGAAACAGCTCCGGCAGCAGCACCAGCGGCTGCAGCG
>NZ_CAOLGM010000145.1:0-10752 GCF_948475835.1 uncultured Escherichia sp.
GTTAATTGGTGCGAGGTTGTGATGAAAGACGTTGTGATTGTCGGGGCGTTACGGACACCTATCGGCTGCTTTCGCGGTGCGTTAGCGGGTCATTCCGCCGTGGAACTTGGTAGTCTGGTCGTGAAAGCGTTAATAGAACGTACCGGCGTTCCTGCATATGCGGTGGATGAAGTAATTCTTGGTCAGGTGTTGACTGCAGGGGCAGGGCAGAATCCGGCAAGGCAATCGGCTATTAAAGGTGGTCTGCCTAATAGCGTTTCTGCAATCACGATTAATGACGTCTGCGGTTCCGGACTTAAAGCACTGCATCTGGCTACTCAGGCGATACAGTGTGGCGAGGCTGATATTGTCATCGCCGGTGGCCAGGAAAACATGAGCCGCGCACCACATGTTCTGACTGATAGCCGCACCGGTGCACAGCTTGGCAATAGCCAGCTGGTTGACAGTCTTGTGCATGATGGGTTATGGGATGCCTTCAATGATTATCATATTGGTGTCACCGCCGAAAATCTGGCTCGCGAATATGGCATCAGCCGTCAATTGCAGGATGCTTACGCACTTAGCTCGCAACAAAAAGCGCGAGCGGCGATTGACGCCGGACGATTTAAAGATGAGATCGTCCCGGTAATGACCCAAAGTAACGGTCAGACGTTGGTTGTTGATACCGATGAACAGCCACGCACTGACGCCAGTGCAGAAGGTTTAGCCCGTTTAAATCCTTCATTTGATAGTCTCGGTTCTGTGACAGCGGGTAATGCATCATCCATAAACGATGGCGCAGCTGCGGTAATGATGATGAGCGAAGCCAAAGCACGAGCGTTGAATTTACCCGTGCTGGCCCGCATTCGCGCATTTGCCAGCGTTGGTGTAGATCCGGCATTGATGGGAATTGCGCCGGTGTATGCGACCCGCCGTTGCCTGGAGCGTGTAGGCTGGCAGTTGGCTGATGTTGATCTTATCGAGGCTAATGAAGCGTTTGCTGCACAGGCGCTTTCGGTTGGCAAGATGCTTGAGTGGGATGAGCGTCGGGTCAATGTCAATGGTGGCGCGATCGCACTCGGTCACCCGATAGGCGCTTCCGGTTGCCGAATCCTGGTTTCTCTGGTTCATGAAATGGTGAAACGTAATGCCCGCAAAGGACTGGCAACGCTTTGTATCGGCGGGGGCCAGGGGGTGGCATTGACCATTGAACGTGACGAATAGCTCTGCATTTCCTCCTTACCGATAAATATCTGCCGTCATTAATCTGTTGAATAATGATGGCTGGCAAGTCGACATACATTTTCCGGGCTCCCTGATTTTTCCATTCTCATGACAGATTCGTGATCGACACTGCACTTTTTTTAATCCTTAACTTAAAAATGAAACATTGTTTTATTTTTAATTGAAAACCCTAGCCCATGGGCATATCATCCCTTTATAGAGAAAACGAAACAGTGTTTCACTATCGTTTTCTATTTTCACGCTTCACTGATTATCGGAGGTTGATGTGGACGTAAGACAGAGCATCCACAGTGCGCACGCAAAAACGCTGGATACCCAAGGGCTGCGCAATGAATTTTTGGTTGAAAAGGTATTTGTCGCCGATGAGTACACCATGGTTTACAGCCACATTGACCGAATTATTGTTGGCGGCATTATGCCGATAACTAAAACGGTTTCCGTTGGCGGGGAAGTTGGTAAACAACTCGGCGTAAGCTATTTCCTTGAACGTCGCGAGTTAGGTGTTATCAATATTGGCGGTGCCGGTACGATTACTGTCGATGGCCAATGCTATGAAATCGGTCACCGCGACGCCCTGTATGTTGGTAAAGGTGCAAAAGAAGTTGTCTTTGCCAGTATTGATACCGGCACTCCGGCGAAGTTTTATTACAATTGCGCACCCGCGCATACGACGTATCCCACCAAAAAAGTCACACCGGACGAAGTATCTCCAGTCACGTTAGGCGATAACCTCACCAGTAACCGTCGCACGATTAACAAATATTTTGTCCCGGATGTACTGGAAACCTGCCAATTGAGTATGGGGCTGACGGAGCTGGCTCCGGGTAACTTGTGGAACACCATGCCGTGTCACACCCACGAGCGCCGGATGGAAGTTTATTTCTATTTCAATATGGATGATGACGCCTGCGTTTTCCACATGATGGGGCAGCCGCAAGAAACGCGTCATATTGTGATGCATAACGAGCAGGCGGTGATCTCCCCGAGCTGGTCGATCCATTCCGGTGTCGGAACCAAAGCTTATACCTTTATCTGGGGCATGGTCGGTGAAAACCAGGTCTTTGATGATATGGACCATGTGGCCGTTAAAGATTTGCGCTAGTTGTGGGCATAAACGAATAAGGTATTGTTATGATTTTAAGTGCATTTTCTCTCGAAGGTAAAGTTGCGGTCGTCACTGGTTGTGATACTGGACTGGGTCAGGGGATGGCGTTGGGGCTGGCGCAAGCGGGCTGTGACATTGTTGGCATTAACATCGTTGAACCGACTGAAACCATCAAGCAGGTCACAGCGCTGGGGCGTCGTTTTTTAAGCCTGACCGCCGATCTGCGAAAGATTGATGGTATTCCAGCACTGCTGGATCGCGCGGTAGCGGAGTTTGGTCATATTGATATCCTGGTGAATAACGCCGGATTGATTCGCCGCGAAGACGCTCTCGAGTTCAGCGAAAAGGACTGGGACGATGTCATGAACCTGAATATCAAGAGCGTATTCTTCATGTCTCAGGCAGCGGCGAAACACTTTATCGCGCAAGGCAATGGCGGCAAGATTATCAATATCGCGTCAATGCTCTCCTTCCAGGGTGGGATCCGTGTGCCTTCTTATACCGCATCAAAAAGCGGTGTGATGGGCGTGACGCGATTGATGGCGAACGAATGGGCTAAACACAACATTAATGTTAATGCGATAGCTCCGGGTTACATGGCGACCAACAATACTCAACAACTGCGGGCAGATGAACAACGTAGCGCGGAAATTCTCGACCGCATTCCAGCTGGTCGTTGGGGACTGCCGAGTGACCTGATGGGGCCGGTAGTGTTCCTTGCCTCCAGCGCTTCAGATTATGTGAATGGTTATACCATTGCCGTGGATGGCGGTTGGCTGGCGCGTTAATTCATTCTTCTTACTTTTATGACCCTGCCGCATGGCAGGGTTTTTTATACCTGTAGATCATCATAATCCATATCATGGTTATGAAATAATCCATATCAATTATCAATTAATGAACTTTATGAATTTTATCTGCTGTAAAATTAGGTGGTTAATAATAATCTCAATAATTCAACTTAATTTGAAAATTGGAATATCCATCACATAACGACATGCCGCAGCAATTTAATCCATATTTATGCTGTTTCCGACCTGACACCTGTGTGAATTGTTCACGTATTTTTTCACTATGTCTTACTCTCTGCTGGCAGGAAAAAATGGTTACTATCAATACGGAATCTGCTTTAACGCCACGTTCTTTGCGGGATACGCGGCGTATGAATATGTTTGTTTCGGTAGCTGCTGCGGTCGCAGGATTGTTATTTGGTCTTGATATCGGCGTAATCGCCGGAGCGTTGCCGTTCATTACCGATCACTTTGTGCTGACCAGCCGTTTGCAGGAATGGGTGGTCAGTAGCATGATGCTCGGTGCAGCAATTGGTGCGCTGTTTAATGGTTGGCTGTCGTTCCGCCTGGGGCGTAAATACAGCCTGATGGCGGGGGCCATCCTGTTTGTACTCGGTTCTATAGGGTCCGCTTTTGCGACCAGCGTAGAGATGTTAATCGCCGCTCGGGTGGTGCTGGGCATTGCTGTCGGGATCGCGTCTTACACCGCTCCTCTGTATCTTTCTGAAATGGCAAGTGAAAACGTTCGCGGTAAGATGATCAGTATGTACCAGTTGATGGTCACACTCGGCATCGTGCTGGCGTTTTTATCCGATACAGCGTTCAGTTATAGCGGTAACTGGCGCGCAATGTTGGGGGTTCTTGCTTTACCAGCAGTCCTGCTGATTATTCTGGTGGTCTTCCTGCCAAATAGCCCGCGCTGGCTGGCGGAAAAGGGGCGTCATATTGAGGCGGAAGAAGTGTTGCGTATGCTGCGCGATACGTCGGAAAAAGCGCGAGAAGAACTCAACGAAATTCGTGAAAGCCTGAAGTTAAAACAAGGCGGTTGGGCACTGTTTAAGATCAACCGTAACGTCCGTCGTGCTGTGTTTCTCGGTATGTTGTTGCAGGCGATGCAGCAGTTTACCGGTATGAACATCATCATGTACTATGCGCCGCGTATCTTCAAAATGGCGGGCTTTACGACCACAGAACAACAGATGATTGCGACTCTGGTCGTGGGACTGACCTTTATGTTCGCGACCTTCATTGCGGTCTTTACGGTAGATAAAGCAGGTCGTAAACCGGCTCTGAAAATTGGTTTCAGCGTGATGGCGTTAGGCACTCTGGTGCTGGGCTATTGCCTGATGCAGTTTGATAACGGTACGGCTTCCAGTGGCTTGTCCTGGCTCTCTGTTGGCATGACGATGATGTGTATTGCCGGTTATGCGATGAGCGCCGCGCCAGTGGTGTGGATCCTGTGCTCTGAAATTCAGCCGCTGAAATGCCGCGATTTCGGTATTACCTGTTCGACCACCACGAACTGGGTGTCGAATATGATTATCGGCGCGACCTTCCTGACGCTGCTCGACAGCATTGGCGCTGCCGGTACGTTCTGGCTCTACACTGCGCTGAACATTGCGTTTGTGGGCATCACTTTCTGGCTCATTCCGGAAACCAAAAATGTCACGCTGGAACATATCGAACGCAAACTGATGGCAGGCGAGAAGTTGAGAAATATCGGCGTCTGATTTCACGGGCCGGATGTGCTGTACATCCGGCCCTTTTTTCGTTAATAGAGATCGGGCACCTGGCCGTTGAGGCGTTTGTCTCGTTCCTTATTCAGCCTTGTTGCGGTAACACACATCAGGAGAGAGGAATGAAAACAATTGGTTTGCTGGGAGGAATGAGCTGGGAATCCACCATTCCTTACTATCGTCTGATAAATGAAGGCATTAAACAGCGGCTTGGTGGGCTTCACTCTGCGCAAGTGCTGCTACATAGCGTCGATTTTCATGAAATAGAAGAGTGCCAGCGTCGCGGGGAATGGGATAAAACCGGGGACATTCTGGCTGAGGCGGCGCTTGGCTTACAGCGGGCGGGCGCAGAAGGTATTGTGTTATGTACCAATACGATGCATAAAGTGGCGGATGCCATTGAGTCACGTTGCACTCTGCCTTTCTTACACATTGCGGATGCCACCGGACGTGCAATTACCGGGGCCGGAATGACTCGTGTGGCGCTGCTGGGTACGCGTTACACCATGGAACAGGATTTTTATCGCGGGCGGCTGACGGAACAATTTTCCATCAATTGTCTTATTCCTGAAGCGGATGAACGGGCGAAAATTAATCAGATTATTTTTGAAGAACTGTGTCTGGGGCAATTTACCGAAGCGTCACGCGCTTATTATGCGCAAGTGATTGCTCGCCTTGCAGAACAGGGCGCACAGGGCGTCATTTTTGGCTGCACAGAAATTGGTTTACTGGTGCCAGAAGAGCGCAGTGTTTTGCCTGTGTTTGATACTGCGGCGATCCATGCCGAGGATGCTGTCGCTTTTATGCTGTCGTAGCTGACGACAAAATAGCGTCAAGAGAAGTGACCAGTTTCGGTAACCCCGCTTGTAAATGCTCACTAAACGCCTGCACCAGCGCTGATGACGGGCGGTGCAGGGGGCGGATCAGGCTGACGGTGAACGGAACCGCAATACTGAACCGCCGCACCACTAAACCGCTTGCCGCATAATCCAGTGCGGTGAGCGGGTTAACCACCGAAACACCTACCCCCGCCCGTACCATTGCGCAGACTGACGCGGCGCTGTGGGTTTCTACGATCATGCGTCGTTTAACCTGATGTTCAGTAAATAGCTGATCCAGCAACTGGCGATAGCTGTCAGTACGGGAAAGGCTGATGTAGTTCTCACCCTGAAAATCATCCGGCGTTAATACCTTTTTTACCGCTAGCGGATGACCCGGAGGTAACACACACACTTCATCTAAAGAGAGTAATTCGGTACGTTCTGTTCCCGCAGGCGTATGGAGTGTCTCAGTGAGTCCTAAATCATGACGCTGGGCCGAGAGCCACTCTTCAAGTAGCGGTGATTCCTGGGGCACGATATTTAAGCTGACATCGGGATAACGTGCCAGAAAGGGTTGCAGGAGCTGCGGTAAAAAAGATTGCGAAAAGACCGGCAGGCAGGCAATAGACAGTTCTCCCTGGCGAAACTCGCGCAGACTTTCTGCGGCGCTGACAATGCGATCCAGTCCGTACCAGGATCGTTGCACTTCTTCAAACAGACGCAGTCCTTGCACGGTAGGATGTAATCGTCCACGTACGCGCTCAAACAATTTTAGCCCGATCACCTTCTCAAAGCGCGCCAGTTCGCGGCTGACGGTTGGCTGTGAGGTGTGTAGCAGGTGTGCTGCCTCAGTCAGGCTTCCGGCGGTCATTACCGCATGAAAAATTTCAATATGACGTAAGTTAACGGCGGCCATTAGCGCTCTCTCGCAATCCGGTAATCCATATCATTTTTGCATAGACTCGACATAAATCGATATTTTTTATTCTTTTTATGATGTGGCGTAATCATAAAAAAGCACTTATCTGGAGTTTGTTATGCCACATTCACTGTTCAGTACCGATACCGATCTCACCGCCGAAAATCTGCTGCGTTTGCCCGCTGAATTTGGCTGCCCGGTGTGGGTCTACGATGCGCAAATTATTCGTCGGCAGATTGCAGCGCTGAAACAGTTTGATGTGGTGCGCTTTGCACAGAAAGCCTGTTCCAATATTCATATTTTGCGCTTAATGCGTGAGCAGGGCGTGAAAGTGGATTCCGTCTCGTTAGGCGAAATAGAGCGTGCGTTGGCGGCGGGTTACAATCCGCAAACGCACCCCGATGATATTGTTTTTACGGCAGATGTTATCGATCAGGCGACGCTTGAACGCGTCAGTGAATTGCAAATTCCGGTGAATGCGGGTTCTGTTGATATGCTCGACCAACTGGGCCAGGTTTCGCCAGGGCATCGGGTATGGCTGCGCGTTAACCCGGGGTTTGGTCACGGACATAGCCAAAAAACCAATACCGGTGGCGAAAACAGCAAGCACGGTATCTGGTACACCGATCTGCCCGCCGCACTGGACGTGATACAACGTCATCATCTGCAGCTGGTCGGCATTCACATGCACATTGGTTCTGGCGTTGATTATGCCCATCTGGAACAGGTGTGTGGTGCTATGGTGCGTCAGGTCATCGAATTCGGTCAGGATTTACAGGCTATTTCTGCGGGCGGTGGGCTTTCTGTTCCTTATCAACAGGGTGAAGAGGCGGTTGATACCGAACATTATTATGGTCTGTGGAATGCCGCGCGTGAGCAAATCGCCCGCCATTTGGGCCACCCTGTGAAACTGGAAATTGAACCGGGTCGCTTCCTGGTAGCGCAGTCTGGCGTATTAATTACTCAGGTGCGGAGCGTCAAACAAATGGGGAGCCGCCACTTTGTGCTGGTTGATGCCGGGTTCAACGATCTGATGCGCCCGGCAATGTACGGTAGTTACCACCATATCAGTGCCCTGGCAGCTGATGGTCGTTCTCTGGAACACGCGCCAACGGTGGAAACCGTCGTCGCCGGACCGTTATGTGAATCGGGCGATGTCTTTACCCAGCAGGAAGGGGGAAATGTTGAAACCCGCGCCTTGCCGGAAGTGAAGGCAGGTGATTATCTGGTACTGCATGATACAGGGGCATATGGCGCATCAATGTCATCCAACTACAATAGCCGTCCGCTGTTACCAGAAGTTCTGTTTGATAATGGTCAGGCGCGGTTGATTCGCCGTCGCCAGACCATCGAAGAATTACTGGCGCTGGAATTGCTTTAACTGCGGTTAGTCGCTGGTTGCATGATGACTTGCCTCCAGCGACGGAGTTGACACTGAATGACGACGTACCAGCGTCGGACTAAAGACATTAGTGATTTCCGGGAGAGGGCGATTATCCGCCAGCGCCAAAGCCAGTTCGGCAGCCTGGGTCGCCATCGTCACGATTGGGTAACGCACGGTGGTCAGGCGCGGACGCACATAGCGTGACACCAGCACATCATCAAAGCCAATTAACGAAATCTCACCCGGTACATCAATACCATTATCATTGAGAACGCCCATCGCACCCGCCGCCATTGAATCGTTATAACAGGCTACCGCAGTGAAATTTCTTCCTCGTCCCAAAAGCTCGGTCATTGCCTGTTCGCCGCCGCTTTCGTCTGGTTCGCCAAATGTCACCAGCCGGTCATTGGCCGCAATACCACTTTCAGCAAGGGCATCGTAATACCCTTGCAGACGATCTTCGGCGTCAGAAATAGAGTGGTTAGAGCACAGATAACCAATGCGGGTATGACCTTGCTGAATTAAATGACGCGTTGCCAGCCAGGCACCGTAACGATCGTCAAGAGCAATACAACGGTTTTCAAAGCCAGGCAGGATACGGTTGATCAGCACCATACCGGGCATTTGTTTCATTAATGAGGCTAAATCGGCATCCGGGATCATTTTGGCATGGACGACCAACGCAGCACAGCGATGGCGGATCAGTTGCTCAATAGCCTGACGCTCTTTTTGTTCGTTGTGGTAACCGTTGCCAATCAATAAGAAATTACCGGTGTGATAAGCCACCTGTTCGACCGCTTTCACCATTGCACCGAAAAACGGATCGGAAACATCACCAACGATCAGACCGACCGTTTCAGTGGTCTGCTGCGCCAGCGCACGGGCGTTGGCGTTCGGGTGATAGCTAAGAGACTCCATTGCACTATGCACAGCCAGCCGGGAAGCTTCGCTGGCTTTAGGTGAATTATTAATGACGCGGGAAACGGTGGCGACTGAAACGCCTGCCAGTCGGGCTACATCCTTTATGGTCGCCATGAAAATACCTTAGTGGGTAAACGCTTACATTCTTTCAGTGTTACGGAAAACGCCCGTTGGTTCAAGGGGTGGCGTGTTTTCATCGTGGGAATGTGAGCCAAACGCAAATAAGTAAGACAAAAAAAGAGATTGCAAACCTTTGGTTACACTTTGCGAAACGCTGTTGCGATTGACCGCTGGTGGCGTTTGGCTTCAGGTTGCTAAAGTGGTGATCCCAGAGGTATTGATAGGTGAAGTCAACTTCGGGTTGAGCACATGAATTACACCAGCCTGCGCAGATGCGCAGGTTTTTTTTTGCCGGTCATCAATCTGTAACAGTAACCGACAATTTACACACCTCGTTGCATTTCCCTTCATTCCTTTGCGTTTTCTCGCTGGCGAAGAGTCGTCGTGCAGACCACAATCAAGATCCCAGAGGTATTGATTGGTGAGATTATTCGGTACGCTCTTCGTACCCTGTCTCTTGCACCAACCTGCGCGGATGCGCAGGTTTTTTTTCGCACCTAATTTACTGTCGCTCGCGTTCTTTATCTCGTGTAATCTCCCTCCATTCGCTTTTACTGAATCAGAGCAAAGGGAGTTGGAATGCTTTTTAGCTTTTTTCGAAATTTGTGCCGTGTTTTGTATCGCGTTCGCGTTACGGGTGACACCCAGGCACTGAAGGGCGAGCGCGTTCTAATTACGCCTAATCACGTCTCTTTTATTGATGGCATTTTGCTTGGACTGTTTTTACCTGTGCGTCCAGTGTTTGCCGTTTACACCTCAATAAGCCAACAGTGGTATATGCGTTGGCTGAAATCATTTATCGACTTTGTTCCTCTCGACCCGACGCAACCTATGGCTATTAAACATCTGGTACGTCTGGTGGAACAGGGCCGACCAGTGGTGATTTTCCCTGAAGGACGCATCACCACTACAGGCTCGCTGATGAAAATCTACGATGGCGCGGGTTTTGTCGCGGCGAAGTCTGGTGCAACGGTTATTCCTGTGCGTATTGAAGGGGCGGAACTTACGCACTTCAGCCGCCTGAAAGGTCTGGTTAAACGTCGCTTGTTCCCGCAAATTACTCTGCATATTTTGCCACCAACGCAGGTGGAGATGCCGGATGCGCCGCGTGCCCGTGACCGTCGCAAAATCGCTGGCGAAATGCTGCATCAAATAATGATGGAAGCGCGAATGGCGGTGCGCCCGCGTGAAACGCTGTACGAATCTTTACTGAGTGCAATGTACCGCTTCGGAGCCGGGAAGAAATGTGTCGAAGACGTCAATTTTACCCCAGACTCCTATCGCAAATTGCTTACGAAAACGCTGTTTGTTGGACGCATCCTTGAAAAATACAGTGTTGAAGGCGAACGCATCGGCTTAATGCTGCCCAATGCAGGCATCAGTGCGGCAGTGATTTTTGGGGCCATCGCCCGTCGCCGCATTCCCGCAATGATGAACTACACTGCCGGGGTAAAAGGGCTGACCAGTGCTATTACGGCGGCTGAAATCAAAACCATCTTCACTTCCCGCCAGTTTCTCGATAAAGGCAAACTCTGGCATCTGCCGGAGCAACTTACTCAGGTGCGCTGGGTCTATCTGGAAGATTTAAAAGCAGATGTCACCACTGCCGACAAAGTATGGATCTTCGCTCATTTGCTGATGCCGCGTCTGGCACAGGTTAAACAGCAGCCGGAAGAAGAGGCGCTGATCCTTTTTACCTCCGGTTCTGAAGGCCATCCGAAAGGCGTCGTC
>NZ_CAOLGM010000146.1:0-10696 GCF_948475835.1 uncultured Escherichia sp.
GTATTCATTGTGCGCCACCCATAAGATTAAATTATCGCATTAAAAAAGCCGGCATTCGCCGGCTTCATCTTATTCGTCGTGCGAGATTATCGCCGGGATGGTGTCATCCTTGCGTAGCGTCAGAATTTCGCAGCCGTTATCAGTCACCACAATAGTATGCTCATATTGTGCAGACAAGCTGCGATCTTTGGTTTTTACCGTCCAGCCATCTTTCATGGTGCGGATCTCTTTTTTACCCGCGTTGACCATTGGCTCGATGGTGAACGTCATCCCAGGTTTCAGTACGACGTTGGTTTCACGGGAGTCATAGTGCAGCACCTGCGGTTCTTCATGGAAGCCGCGACCAATACCGTGTCCGCAATATTCACGAACGACGGAGAAGCCTTCTGCTTCGACAAATTTCTGAATCGCCGCACCGATTTCGCGCAGATTAATGCCTGGTTTGACCATGCGCAGCGCCAGGTACAGGCTTTCTTGCGTGATGCGGCACAGACGTTCGCCCATGATGGTCGGCTTACCGACGATAAACATTTTCGAGGTATCGCCGTGGAAACCATCTTTGATTACGGTGACATCAATGTTAACGATATCGCCATCTTTCAGCAGCTTAGCATCGTCCGGGATACCGTGGCACACCACTTCATTAATAGAGATGCAAACGGATTTCGGATAGCCGTGATAGCCGAGGCAGGCAGAAACCGCGTGTTGTTCATTAACAATGTAATCATTACAGATGCGATCCAGCTCGCCGGTGCTGACGCCCGGTTTAACATACGGTTCGATCATCTCCAGCACTTCGGCAGCCAGTCGGCCAGCGACGCGCATTTTTTCGATATCTTCTGGGGTCTTGATTGAGATAGCCATTAATTCTGTCCATCAGCGTCGGTGATACCGACAATATATATGTAAGTGCCGTCAATGGTATCACACCCGGGCAAATTGAGAATCATTCTGAATTTCGCCAAACGTGCCACTGAAGGTTTTCTATAATAGAAAATTCGACATCTGATGCTGTACACAGCGCCAACAATTATTGGTGTCCATGACGTATTTGTGGTATAAAGCGCGCCGGACTTCCGATCCATTTCGTATACACAGACTGGACGGAAGCGACAATCTCACTTTGTGTAACAACACACACGTATCGGCACATATTCCGGGGTGCCCTTTGGGGTCGGTAATATGGGATACGTGGAGGCATAACCCCAACTTTTATATAGAGGTTTTAATCATGGCAACTGTTTCCATGCGCGACATGCTCAAGGCTGGTGTTCACTTCGGTCACCAGACCCGTTACTGGAACCCGAAAATGAAGCCGTTCATCTTCGGTGCGCGTAACAAAGTTCACATCATCAACCTTGAGAAAACTGTACCGATGTTCAACGAAGCTCTGGCTGAACTGAACAAGATTGCTTCTCGCAAAGGTAAAATCCTTTTCGTTGGTACTAAACGCGCTGCAAGCGAAGCGGTGAAAGACGCTGCTCTGAGCTGCGACCAGTTCTTCGTGAACCATCGCTGGCTGGGCGGTATGCTGACTAACTGGAAAACCGTTCGTCAGTCCATCAAACGTCTGAAAGACCTGGAAACTCAGTCTCAGGACGGTACTTTCGAAAAGCTGACCAAGAAAGAAGCGCTGATGCGCACTCGTGAGCTGGAGAAACTGGAAAACAGCCTGGGCGGTATCAAAGACATGGGCGGTCTGCCGGACGCTCTGTTTGTAATCGATGCTGACCACGAACACATTGCTATCAAAGAAGCAAACAACCTGGGTATTCCGGTATTTGCTATCGTTGATACCAACTCTGATCCGGACGGTGTTGACTTCGTTATCCCGGGTAACGACGACGCAATCCGTGCTGTGACCCTGTACCTGGGCGCTGTTGCTGCAACCGTACGTGAAGGCCGTTCTCAGGATCTGGCTTCCCAGGCGGAAGAAAGCTTCGTAGAAGCTGAGTAATAAGGCTTGATAACTCCCCCAAAATAGTTCGAGTTGCAGAAAGGCGGCAAGCTCGAGAATTCCCGGGAGCTTACATCAGTAAGTGACCGGGATGAGCGAGCGAAGATAACGCATCTGCGGCGCGAAATATGAAGGGGGAGAGCCCTTATAGACCAGGTAGTACACGTTTGGTTAGGGGGCCTGCATATGGCCCCCTTTTTCACTTTTATATCTGTGCGGTTTAATGCCGGGCAGATCACATCTCCGAGGATTTTAGAATGGCTGAAATTACCGCATCCCTGGTAAAAGAGCTGCGTGAGCGTACTGGCGCAGGCATGATGGATTGCAAAAAAGCACTGACTGAAGCTAACGGCGACATCGAGCTGGCAATCGAAAACATGCGTAAGTCCGGTGCTATTAAAGCAGCGAAAAAAGCAGGCAACGTTGCTGCTGACGGCGTGATCAAAACCAAAATCGACGGCAACTACGGCATCATTCTGGAAGTTAACTGCCAGACTGACTTCGTTGCAAAAGACGCTGGTTTCCAGGCGTTCGCAGACAAAGTTCTGGACGCAGCTGTTGCTGGCAAAATCACTGACGTTGAAGTTCTGAAAGCACAGTTCGAAGAAGAACGTGTTGCGCTGGTAGCGAAAATTGGTGAAAACATCAACATTCGCCGCGTTGCTGCGCTGGAAGGCGACGTTCTGGGTTCTTATCAGCACGGTGCGCGTATCGGCGTTCTGGTTGCTGCTAAAGGCGCTGACGAAGAGCTGGTTAAACACATCGCTATGCACGTTGCTGCAAGCAAGCCAGAATTCATCAAACCAGAAGACGTATCCGCTGAAGTGGTAGAAAAAGAATACCAGGTACAGCTGGATATCGCGATGCAGTCTGGTAAGCCGAAAGAAATCGCAGAGAAAATGGTTGAAGGCCGCATGAAGAAATTCACCGGCGAAGTTTCTCTGACCGGTCAGCCGTTCGTTATGGAACCAAGCAAAACTGTTGGTCAGCTGCTGAAAGAGCATAACGCTGAAGTGACTGGCTTCATCCGCTTCGAAGTGGGTGAAGGCATCGAGAAAGTTGAGACTGACTTTGCAGCAGAAGTTGCTGCGATGTCCAAGCAGTCTTAATTATCAAAAAGGAGCCGCCTGAGGGCGGCTTCTTTTTGTGCCCATCTTGTAAATTCAGCTAACCCTTGTGGGGCTGCGCTGAAAAGCGACGTACAATGTCGCTAGTATTAATTCATTTCAATCGTTGACAGTCTCAGGAAAGAAACATGGCTACCAATGCAAAACCCGTCTATAAACGCATTCTGCTTAAGTTGAGTGGCGAAGCTCTGCAGGGCACTGAAGGCTTCGGTATTGATGCAAGCATACTGGATCGTATGGCTCAGGAAATCAAAGAACTGGTTGAACTGGGTATTCAGGTTGGTGTGGTGATTGGTGGGGGTAACCTGTTCCGTGGCGCTGGTCTGGCGAAAGCGGGTATGAACCGCGTTGTGGGCGACCACATGGGGATGCTGGCGACCGTAATGAACGGCCTGGCAATGCGTGATGCACTGCACCGCGCCTATGTGAACGCTCGTCTGATGTCCGCTATTCCATTGAATGGCGTGTGCGACAGCTACAGCTGGGCAGAAGCTATCAGCCTGTTGCGCAACAACCGTGTGGTGATCCTCTCCGCCGGTACAGGTAACCCGTTCTTTACCACCGACTCAGCAGCTTGCCTGCGTGGTATCGAAATTGAAGCCGATGTGGTGCTGAAAGCAACTAAAGTTGACGGCGTGTTTACCGCTGATCCGGCGAAAGATCCAACCGCAACCATGTACGAGCAACTGACTTACAGCGAAGTGCTGGAAAAAGAGCTGAAAGTCATGGACCTGGCGGCCTTCACGCTGGCTCGTGACCATAAATTACCGATTCGTGTTTTCAACATGAACAAACCGGGTGCGCTGCGCCGTGTGGTAATGGGTGAAAAAGAAGGGACTTTAATCACGGAATAATTCCCGTGATGGATAAATAAGGGTAAGATTCCACGTAAGTATCGCGGGGGCGTTAGTCTGGTTATAAGGCGTTATTGTTGCAGGCAGTTTGGTCACGGCCAGCGCGCAGCAACCGGAGCGTACAAAAGTACGTGAGGATGGCGAGCACTGCCCGGGGCCAAAATGGCAAATAAAATAGCCTAATAATCCAGACGATTACCCGTAATATGTTTAATCAGGGCTATACTTAGCACACTTCCACTGTGTGTGACTGTCTGGTCTGACTGAGACAAGTTTTCAAGGATTCGTAACGTGATTAGCGATATCAGAAAAGATGCTGAAGTACGCATGGACAAATGCGTAGAAGCGTTCAAAACCCAAATCAGCAAAATACGCACGGGTCGTGCTTCTCCCAGCCTGCTGGATGGCATTGTCGTGGAATATTACGGCACGCCGACGCCGCTGCGTCAGCTGGCAAGCGTAACGGTAGAAGATTCCCGTACACTGAAAATCAACGTGTTTGATCGTTCAATGTCTCCGGCCGTTGAAAAAGCGATTATGGCGTCCGATCTTGGCCTGAACCCGAACTCTGCGGGTAGCGACATCCGTGTTCCGCTGCCGCCGCTGACGGAAGAACGTCGTAAAGATCTGACCAAAATCGTTCGTGGTGAAGCAGAACAAGCGCGTGTTGCAGTACGTAACGTGCGTCGTGACGCGAACGACAAAGTGAAAGCACTGTTGAAAGATAAAGAGATCAGCGAAGACGACGATCGCCGTTCTCAGGACGATGTACAGAAACTGACTGATGCTGCAATCAAGAAAATTGAAGCGGCGCTGGCAGACAAAGAAGCAGAACTGATGCAGTTCTGATTTCTTGAACGACAAAAACGCCGCTCAGTAGATCCTTGCGGATCGGCTGGCGGCGTTTTGCTTTTTATTCTGTCTCAACTCTGGATGTTTCATGAAGCAACTCACCATTCTGGGCTCGACCGGCTCGATTGGTTGCAGCACGCTGGACGTGGTGCGCCATAATCCCGAACACTTCCGCGTAGTTGCGCTGGTGGCAGGCAAAAATGTCACTCGCATGGTAGAACAGTGCCTGGAATTCTCTCCCCGCTATGCCGTAATGGACGATGAAGCGAGTGCGAAACTTCTTAAAACGATGCTACAGCAACAGGGTAGCCGCACCGAAGTCTTAAGTGGGCAACAAGCCGCTTGCGATATGGCAGCGCTTGAGGATGTTGATCAGGTGATGGCAGCCATTGTTGGCGCTGCTGGGCTGTTACCTACGCTTGCTGCGATCCGCGCGGGTAAAACCATTTTGCTGGCCAATAAAGAATCACTGGTTACCTGCGGACGTCTGTTTATGGACGCCGTAAAGCAGAGCAAAGCGCAATTGTTACCGGTCGATAGCGAACATAACGCCATTTTTCAGAGTTTACCGCAACCTATCCAGCATAATCTGGGATACGCTGACCTTGAGCAAAATGGCGTGGTGTCCATTTTACTTACCGGGTCTGGTGGCCCTTTCCGTGAGACGCCATTGCGCGATTTGGCAACAATGACGCCGGATCAAGCCTGCCGTCATCCGAACTGGTCGATGGGGCGTAAAATTTCTGTCGATTCGGCTACCATGATGAACAAAGGTCTGGAATACATTGAAGCGCGTTGGCTGTTTAACGCCAGCGCCAGCCAGATGGAAGTGCTGATTCACCCGCAGTCAGTGATTCACTCAATGGTGCGCTATCAGGACGGCAGTGTTCTGGCGCAGCTGGGGGAACCGGATATGCGTACGCCAATTGCCCACACCATGGCATGGCCGAATCGCGTGAACTCTGGCGTGAAGCCGCTCGATTTTTGCAAACTAAGTGCGTTGACATTTGCCGCACCGGATTATGATCGTTATCCATGCCTGAAACTGGCGATGGAGGCGTTCGAACAAGGTCAGGCAGCGACGACAGCATTGAATGCCGCAAACGAAATTACCGTTGCTGCTTTTCTTGCGCAACAAATCCGCTTTACGGATATCGCTGCGTTGAATTTATCGGTACTGGAAAAAATGGATATGCGCGAACCACAATGTGTGGACGATGTGTTATCTGTTGATGCGAACGCGCGTGAAGTCGCCAGAAAAGAGGTGATGCGTCTCGCAAGCTGAGGATAATCCGGCTACAGAGAGTCGCGCTATTTGTTAGCGTAGGGCTTCAGTGATATAGTCTGCGCCATCTGATCGTAAGTAGTTGGCTTTATAAGGTCAGGTATGCCGTGGTTTTACACGGCTTTTTTTTGTATAGGCTTCAGTATTCCTGAGTACCGTAAACCCTGTCAGGGAATAAAAAACGCGTGATGTTGTCTGCTACTCAACCACTTAGCGAAAAATTGCCAGCGCATGGCTGCCGTCATGTTGCGATCATTATGGACGGCAATGGTCGCTGGGCAAAAAAGCAAGGGAAGATTCGTGCCTTTGGGCATAAAGCCGGGGCAAAATCCGTCCGCCGGGCTGTCTCTTTTGCGGCCAACAACGGTATTGAGGCGTTAACGCTGTATGCCTTTAGTAGTGAAAACTGGAACCGACCAGCGCAGGAAGTCAGTGCGTTAATGGAACTGTTTGTGTGGGCGCTCGATAGCGAAGTAAAAAGTCTGCACCGACATAACGTGCGTCTGCGTATTATTGGCGATACCAGTCGCTTTAACTCGCGTTTGCAAGAACGTATTCGTAAATCTGAAGCGCTAACAGCCGGGAATACCGGTCTGACGCTGAATATTGCGGCGAACTACGGTGGACGTTGGGATATAGTCCAGGGAGTCAGGCAACTGGCTGAAAAGGTGCAGCAAGGAAACCTGCAACCAGATCAGATAGATGAAGAGATGCTAAACCAGCATGTCTGTATGCATGAACTGGCCCCTGTAGATTTAGTAATTAGGACTGGGGGGGAGCATCGCATTAGTAACTTTTTGCTTTGGCAAATTGCCTATGCCGAACTTTACTTTACAGATGTTCTCTGGCCCGATTTCGATGAACAAGACTTTGAAGGGGCGTTAAATGCCTTTGCTAATCGAGAGCGTCGTTTCGGCGGCACCGAGCCCGGTGATGAAACAGCCTGATGGGGGTCGCTTTTGCTGAAGTATCGCCTGATATCTGCTTTTGTGTTAATACCCGTCGTCATCGCGGCGTTGTTTCTGTTGCCGCCGGTGGGGTTCGCCATCGTAACGCTGGTGGTCTGCATGCTGGCAGCGTGGGAATGGGGACAGCTTAGCGGTTTTACCACTCGTTCGCAGCGAGTATGGTTGGCGGTGTTATGCGGGTTATTGTTGGCGCTGATGCTTTTTCTGTTGCCGGAATATCACCGAAATATTCATCAACCGCTGGTTGAAATCTCACTTTGGGCTTCGCTGGGTTGGTGGATTGTCGCGCTATTGCTGGTGCTGTTTTACCCAGGTTCCGCAGCAATCTGGCGTAACTCTAAAACATTGCGCCTTATTTTTGGCGTGCTAACCATTGTTCCCTTCTTCTGGGGCATGCTGGCGTTACGGGCCTGGCACTATGACGAGAATCATTACAGTGGCGCAATATGGCTGCTCTATGTCATGATCCTGGTATGGGGCGCTGACTCCGGCGCATATATGTTTGGCAAATTGTTTGGTAAACATAAGCTGGCACCGAAGGTTTCTCCGGGTAAAACCTGGCAAGGCTTTATAGGTGGACTAGCGACCGCAGCGGTAATCTCATGGGGTTATGGCATGTGGGCGAATCTCGACGTCGCTCCCGTCACCTTACTCATTTGCTCTATTGTCGCAGCGTTAGCCTCAGTGCTCGGCGATCTGACCGAGAGTATGTTTAAGCGTGAAGCAGGAATTAAGGACAGCGGTCATTTAATTCCAGGACACGGTGGTATTTTAGATCGTATTGATAGCCTGACGGCTGCGGTACCGGTCTTTGCTTGCTTGTTGTTACTGGTATTCAGGACGCTTTAACGGAAGGTAATATGCTGAGTTTTCTCTGGGATTTGGCTTCGTTCATCGTTGCACTGGGTGTACTTATCACCGTGCATGAATTTGGTCATTTCTGGGTTGCCCGGCGTTGTGGTGTTCGCGTTGAGCGTTTCTCAATAGGGTTTGGTAAGGCGCTCTGGCGGCGAACTGATAAGCTCGGCACCGAATATGTTATCGCCCTGATCCCGCTGGGCGGTTATGTCAAAATGCTGGATGAGCGCGCAGAACCGGTCGTTCCGGAACTCCGCCACCATGCCTTCAATAATAAATCTGTCGGCCAACGAGCGGCGATTATTGCCGCAGGTCCGGTTGCAAACTTCATTTTTGCTATCTTTGCCTACTGGCTGGTTTTTATTATTGGTGTGCCTGGCGTACGTCCGGTGGTTGGTGAAATAGCAGCCAATTCGATAGCTGCGGAAGCACAAATTGCACCAGGTACGGAACTAAAAGCCGTAGATGGTATCGAAACGCCTGATTGGGATGCCGTGCGTTTGCAGTTGGTCGATAAAATTGGCGATGAAAGCACCACCATTACAGTAGCGCCATTTGGCAGCGACCAACGGCGGGATGTAAAGCTCGATTTACGTCACTGGGCGTTTGAGCCTGATAAAGAAGATCCGGTATCTTCGCTGGGGATTCGTCCTCGTGGGCCGCAAATTGAACCTGTACTGGAAAATGTGCAACCAAACTCGGCGGCAAGCAAGGCAGGTTTGCAAGCAGGCGACAGGATCGTTAAAGTCGATGGTCAGCCCTTAACGCAGTGGGTGACCTTTGTGATGCTTGTCCGGGATAACCCGGGTAAATCCTTAGCGTTAGAAATCGAAAGGCAGGGAAGTCCCTTGTCTTTGACATTAATCCCGGAGAGTAAACCGGGTAATGGTAAAGCGATTGGTTTTGTCGGTATTGAGCCGAAAGTCATTCCTTTGCCAGATGAGTATAAAGTTGTACGCCAGTATGGGCCGTTCAACGCCATCGTCGAAGCCACGGACAAAACGTGGCAGCTGATGAAGCTGACGGTCAGTATGCTGGGAAAATTGATCACCGGTGATGTGAAACTGAACAACCTCAGTGGGCCGATCTCTATCGCCAAGGGGGCTGGGATGACAGCGGAACTCGGGGTAGTTTATTACCTGCCGTTTCTTGCGCTTATTAGCGTGAACTTAGGGATAATTAACCTGTTTCCGTTGCCCGTACTTGACGGGGGGCATCTGCTGTTCCTTGCGATCGAAAAGATCAAGGGCGGACCGGTATCCGAGCGGGTTCAAGACTTTTGTTATCGCATTGGCTCGATTCTGCTGGTGCTGTTAATGGGGCTTGCACTTTTCAATGATTTCTCTCGGTTATGAGAGTTAGTTAGGAAGAACGCATAATAACGATGGCGATGAAAAAGTTGCTCATAGCGTCGCTGCTGTTTAGCAGCGCCACCGTATACGGTGCTGAAGGGTTCGTAGTGAAAGATATTCATTTCGAAGGCCTTCAGCGTGTCGCCGTTGGTGCGGCCCTCCTCAGTATGCCGGTGCGCACAGGCGACACGGTTAATGATGAAGATATCAGTAATACCATTCGCGCTCTGTTTGCTACCGGCAACTTTGAGGATGTTCGCGTCCTTCGTGATGGTGATACCCTTCTGGTTCAGGTAAAAGAACGTCCGACCATTGCCAGCATTACTTTCTCCGGTAACAAATCGGTGAAAGATGACATGCTGAAGCAAAACCTCGAGGCTTCTGGTGTGCGTGTGGGCGAATCCCTCGATCGCACCACCATTGCCGATATCGAGAAAGGTCTGGAAGACTTCTACTACAGCGTCGGTAAATATAGCGCCAGCGTAAAAGCTGTCGTGACCCCGCTGCCGCGCAACCGTGTTGACCTAAAACTGGTGTTCCAGGAAGGTGTGTCAGCTGAAATCCAGCAAATTAACATTGTTGGTAACCATGCTTTCACCACCGACGAACTGATCTCTCATTTCCAACTGCGTGACGAAGTGCCGTGGTGGAACGTGGTAGGCGATCGTAAATACCAGAAACAGAAACTGGCGGGCGACCTTGAAACCCTGCGCAGCTACTATCTGGATCGCGGTTATGCCCGTTTCAACATCGACTCTACCCAGGTCAGTCTGACGCCAGATAAAAAAGGTATTTACGTCACGGTGAACATTACCGAAGGCGATCAGTACAAGCTTTCTGGCGTTGAAGTGAGCGGCAACCTTGCCGGGCACTCCGCTGAAATTGAGCAGCTGACTAAGATCGAGCCGGGCGAGCTGTATAACGGCACCAAAGTGACCAAGATGGAAGATGACATCAAAAAGCTTCTCGGTCGCTATGGTTATGCCTATCCGCGCGTACAGTCGATGCCTGAAATTAACGATGCCGACAAAACCGTTAAATTACGCGTGAACGTTGATGCGGGTAACCGTTTCTACGTGCGTAAGATCCGTTTTGAAGGTAACGATACCTCGAAAGATGCCGTCCTGCGTCGCGAAATGCGTCAGATGGAAGGTGCATGGCTGGGAAGCGATCTGGTCGATCAGGGTAAGGAGCGTCTGAATCGTCTGGGCTTCTTTGAAACTGTCGATACCGATACCCAACGTGTTCCGGGTAGCCCGGACCAGGTAGATGTCGTCTACAAGGTAAAAGAGCGCAACACCGGTAGCTTCAACTTCGGGATTGGTTACGGTACTGAAAGTGGCGTGAGCTTCCAGGCTGGTGTGCAGCAGGATAACTGGTTAGGTACAGGTTATGCTGTTGGTATCAACGGGACCAAAAACGATTACCAGACCTATGCTGAAC
>NZ_CAOLGM010000147.1:0-10080 GCF_948475835.1 uncultured Escherichia sp.
ATAAATTGAATAATTCAAACTTTGTTGTATATTGATAAGATATTTATCTGGTTTGTGTTTTTGATATTTATAACGCGTATGTATCAAAAATAACATTATCTGCAACATGTTGAAATATCGTCCTTTTATCAATTTGATGCGTGTTTTTCTCCATAAATTATATATGTCCACATTCGGACTTAGGGGAAAGAATAATTGAACCATTCGTCTGTAATGCAGCATAATCGTTAGCGCGAAACATAATATGTTTTCTATGCATTGATAATTGATGGATCAACTTATTACGTCCCTGAGGAGGGATGACAAATGCACTCCTGGAAAAAGAAACTTGTAGTATCACAATTAGCATTGGCTTGCACTCTGGCTATCACCTCTCAGGCTAATGCAGCGACCAACGATATTTCTGGTCAAACTTACAATACTTTCCATCACTACAACGACGCCACCTATGCTGATGACGTTTACTATGATGGTTATGTAGGCTGGAACAACTATGCCGCTGATAGCTATTACAACGGCGATATCTACCCGGTCATTAATAACGCTACCGTTAACGGCGTGATTTCTACCTACTATCTGGACGACGGTATTTCTACCAATACCAACGCCAATAGTCTGACAATCAAAAACAGCACTATTCACGGTATGATTTATTCCGAGTGCATGACAACTGATTGTGCTGATCGTGCGGATGATTACTACCATGACCGTCTGGCGCTGACTGTTGATAATTCAACGATCGACGACAACTACGAACACTACACATATAACGGCACTTACAATAATGCCGCTGATACTCATGTTGTAGACGTTTACAACATTGGTACGGCTATTACTCTGGATCAGGAAGTTGATCTGTCCATCACTAATAACTCTCACGTTGCGGGTATTACGTTGACTCAGGGTTATGAGTGGGAAGATATTGACGACAACACTGTCAGCACTGGCGTAAACAGCAGCGAAGTGTTTAATAACACCATCACTGTTAAAGATTCAACCGTGACCTCTGGTTCATGGACTGATGAAGGTACTACTGGTTGGTTCGGTAATACAGGTAATGCCAGCGATTATAGTGGTAAATCTAACTTTGTCACCGTAGATACTGACGGAGATGGTGTTGCTGATAGCACTATTGCAAGCTGGGATGATGTTGCATTAGCTGTAGTTGCACATCCGAATGCTGATAATGCTATGCAGACCACCGCTGACTTTAGTAACTCTACTTTGATGGGCGATGTAATCTTCTCTAGCAACTTTGATGAAAACTTCTTCCCACGTGGTGCAGATAGTTATCGCGATGCTGATGGTGAAGTAGACACCAACGGTTGGGATGGAACAGATCGCCTGGATCTGACATTAAATAACGGTAGTAAATGGGTAGGGGCAGCACAATCTGTTCATCAAACTGGTTCTATTGATGTTGATGGAGATGGTAAAGGTGACATCGCTACATACGGTGTTGGCACCGAGGCAACTGCAACTCTGATTGATATTGAGGATAATAGCCTGTGGCCGTTATCAACCGTTGGTGTTGAAAACGATGATACAAGTTACAGTGAATTCGATCATATTACTGGTAATCAGGTTTACCAGAGCGGTCTGTTCAATGTGACCCTGAATACCGGTTCACAGTGGGATACCACCAAAACTTCTCTGATTGATACTCTGAGCATCAACAGTGGTTCAACTGTTAATGTTGCTGATTCAACGCTGATTTCTGACTCTATCTCTCTGACAGGTCTTTCTGCGCTGAACATCAACGAAGATGGTCATGTTGCAACTGATTCACTGACTGTCGACAACAGTACCGTAACCATTTCTGATGAAGTTTCTGCTGGTTGGGCTGTAGGTGATGCTGCTCTGTATGCCAACAACATCAAAGTGACTAACGACGGTATTCTGGATGTAGGTAACACTGCGGCGAATGCTCTGCAGGTTGATACTCTGAACCTGACCAGCACTACTGATACCAGTGGTAACATTCACGCTGGTGTGTTCAACATCGAAAGCAACCGCTTCGTACTTGATGCAGACCTGACCAACGACCGTACCAACGATACTACCAAGTCAAACTACGGTTATGGCTTAATCGCAATGAACTCTGATGGTCACCTGACCATTAACGGTAACGGCGATAACGACAACACTGCTTCTATCGAAGCTGGTCAGAACGAAGTTGATAACAACGGTGACCATGTTGCAGCTGCAACCGGTAACTACAAAGTTCGTATCGACAACGCAACTGGTGCTGGTTCTATCGCTGACTACAACGGCAACGAGCTGATCTACGTCAACGACAAAAACAGCAACGCGACCTTCTCTGCTGCTAACAAAGCTGACCTGGGTGCATACACCTATCAGGCTGAACAGCGCGGTAACACCGTTGTTCTGCAACAGATGGAGCTGACCGACTACGCTAACATGGCGCTGAGCATCCCGTCTGCGAACACCAATATCTGGAACCTGGAACAAGACACCGTTGGTACTCGTCTGACCAACTCTCGTCATGGCCTGGCTGATAACGGCGGCGCATGGGTAAGCTACTTCGGTGGTAACTTCAACGGCGACAACGGCACCATCAACTATGATCAGGATGTTAACGGCATCATGGTCGGTGTTGATACCAAAATTGACGGTAACAACGCTAAGTGGATCGTCGGTGCGGCTGCAGGCTTCGCTAAAGGTGACATGAATGACCGTTCTGGTCAGGTGGATCAAGACAGCCAGACTGCCTACATCTACTCTTCTGCTCACTTCGCGAACAACGTCTTTGTTGATGGTAGCTTGAGCTACTCTCACTTCAACAACGACCTGTCTGCAACCATGAGCAACGGTACTTACGTTGACGGTAGCACCAACTCTGACGCGTGGGGCTTCGGTTTGAAAGCCGGTTACGACTTCAAACTGGGTGATGCTGGTTACGTGACTCCTTACGGCAGCGTTTCTGGTCTGTTCCAGTCTGGTGATGACTACCAGCTGAGCAACGACATGAAAGTTGACGGTCAGTCTTACGACAGCATGCGTTATGAACTGGGTGTAGATGCAGGTTATACCTTCACCTACAGCGAAGATCAGGCTCTGACTCCGTACTTCAAACTGGCTTACGTCTACGACGACTCTAACAACGATAACGATGTGAACGGTGATTCCATCGATAACGGTACTGAAGGGTCTGCGGTACGTGTTGGTCTGGGTACTCAGTTCAGCTTCACCAAGAACTTCAGCGCCTATACCGATGCTAACTACCTCGGTGGTGGTGACGTAGATCAAGACTGGTCCGCGAACGTGGGTGTTAAATATACCTGGTAATATTCTTCACTCCGAAGAAATTCTGGTAATTTAATCTAAATAATGCCCGTCAAGGATTTGACGGGCATTACTGCAAAGGACGCGCAAATGTTATCTGTAGTTAAACCTCTTCAGGAATTTGGTAAGCTCGATAAATGTTTGTCCAGATACGGTACGCGCTTCGAGTTTAATAATGAAAAGCAAGTTATATTTTCCAGTGATGTCAATAGCGAAGATACTTTCGTTATTTTAGAGGGCGTTATCTCTCTGCGTAGAGAAGAAAACGTACTTATCGGTATTACCCAGGCTCCTTATATTATGGGGCTGGCTGATGGTTTAATGAAAAACGATATACCATACAAATTAATATCAGAAGGAAATTGTACGGGATATCATCTACCAGCCAAACAAACCATTACGCTTATTGAACAAAATCAACTCTGGCGAGACGCTTTTTACTGGTTAGCCTGGCAAAATAGAATTCTGGAATTACGCGACGTGCAGCTCATTGGGCATAATTCCTACGAACAAATCCGCGCAACATTATTATCAATGATTGACTGGAATGAAGAATTGCGATCACGTATTGGTGTGATGAATTATATCCATCAACGTACACGCATATCGCGTTCTGTCGTCGCAGAAGTTCTCGCTGCTTTGCGTAAAGGCGGCTATATCGAAATGAATAAAGGCAAACTGGTCGCTATCAACCGTTTGCCTTCAGAGTATTAATCAGGATGCGGGGATAACCAACGGTTTATTCCCGCTTAGCTCGGTCACCAGATCATTGATGCCATCGCTCATATTTTTAAAGCGCGTCAACGGCGAACGAGTGACCACCACAAACGCGCCAATATTCTTCTGCGGGATCATCGCCATATAGGTAATGAAACCGCCACCACCGCCTGTCTTCTGAATAATCCCCGGACGACCCTCTTTCGGGGCCATATATACCCAGCCTAAACCAAGCGCATCCGCTTTGCCGGGGACATCCATGCCAATCACTTTCGTAAACTGCGCGCGCTGATAAATCAACGTCTGCATGCGATCTGCCTGGTTACTGCGCTGATAAAAATCAGATGACAAATACTGCTGCATCCAGCGCATCATATCGCCAGGCGTGGAATAGACGCCGCCGCTGCCAATTGCCGCCAGCGTGTTATTGCACGGACTGGCACCGCGCTCAGCAACCATTAAACGGCGGCACTGATCCGGTGAGGGGGTGTAGGTGGTGTCTTTCATCCCCAATGGACGGGTAATCTGCTCTTCAAACAACTGGGTATAAGGCTTGCCGGACGCATTCGCCAGTGCATCTGCCAGCAGGTCGAACGCAAGGTTAGAGTACGCCGCCTGACTGCCTGGCGCGGCTTTCAGCTTCGCCGTAGAAAGGTATTTCCAGCGTTGCTCGCGCGTTGGCCAGACAAACACCGGACGATGTGCCGCGCCACCGGGCTGTTCACGGGGCAGGGCGCTGGTATGGGTTGCCAGATTCACTAGGGTAATGGGCGTCCCATTGTAGGTTGGCACGCGTGCGCCTGGCGGAGCATATTTACTTAGCGGATCGTTTAACTTCACGGTCCCCTGGTCGAGCAATTTCACCAGCATTTCACTGGTCATTAGCTTGGTGAGGGAAGCAATACGCACGACCGAATCCAGCTGCGGGCGAACGTTATTACCAGGTCGCGTTTCGCCATAACTGCGAAAGACGCGCTGGTTACCGTCGATAACAACCAGCGCCATCCCCGTGGCACCGCTGCCGTAAAAAATATGATCGGCATAACGATCGACAATATCAGAGGCAAACTCCGGTTCAGTGATCGGCTGCGCCGCATGGACGGAGGTCAATGACGCCGCACACAGCACGGCAGAAAAAAGCAGACTACGTTTCAACGGTGGTGTCCATAGATTGAATGAAGGTAACTGAGCGTATTTATACTACTCATTGATGGATTGCAAAGGGCGAATTAGTGCAATAATAGTGTTAAAAACGTAACGGCGCGTAAACACGATCTTTTTCCTGCTCACCAATGCCTGCATTTGTGATCCTGCGCGTGTTAATCCGCTTATGTAAACAATCTTTGGTTTGTGAAATCCGTCGAAACAATTCTTATGGTCAGGCTGGCGAACTAAGCGCCTTGCTATGGGTCACAATGGGCGGTTTCATTTGGCTGACGCTTTGTAGCGGTCATGCGGTTAATACACAGCAGTTGTTAAAACGATAAGAAGTTAGCAGGAGTGCATATGTTTAAGTCTTTTTTCCCAAAGCCGGGAACGTTTTTTCTCTCGGCCTTTGTTTGGGCATTGATTGCCGTTATCTTCTGGCAAGCCGGTGGGGGTGACTGGGTGGCGCGTATCACCGGCGCTTCCGGGCAGATCCCGATTAGCGCCGCGCGTTTCTGGTCGTTGGATTTCCTGATTTTTTACGCTTACTACATTGTTTGCGTAGGACTTTTTGCATTTTTCTGGTTTATCTACAGCCCGCACCGTTGGCAATACTGGTCAATACTCGGTACTGCACTGATCATCTTCGTCACCTGGTTTTTGGTGGAAGTCGGGGTCGCCGTCAACGCCTGGTATGCACCGTTCTATGATCTGATTCAAACCGCGCTAAGTTCGCCGCATAAAGTCACTATCGAACAATTTTACCGCGAAGTGGGCGTCTTTCTGGGGATTGCGCTGATCGCGGTGGTGATCAGTGTACTGAACAACTTCTTTGTCAGTCACTACGTGTTCCGCTGGCGTACGGCGATGAACGAATATTACATGGCGAACTGGCAACAACTGCGTCATATCGAAGGGGCCGCACAGCGTGTGCAGGAAGACACCATGCGTTTTGCTTCAACGCTGGAGAATATGGGCGTCAGTTTTATCAACGCCATCATGACGTTGATCGCCTTCCTGCCGGTGCTGGTAACGCTCTCCGCACATGTGCCGGAGCTGCCAATTGTCGGGCACATTCCGTATGGTCTGGTGATTGCCGCTATCGTCTGGTCGCTGATGGGGACCGGATTGCTGGCAGTGGTAGGGATCAAACTGCCGGGGCTGGAGTTTAAAAACCAGCGAGTAGAGGCCGCCTACCGTAAAGAGCTGGTTTATGGTGAAGACGATGCCACGCGCGCGACGCCGCCTACGGTACGCGAGCTGTTTAGCGCCGTACGGAAAAACTATTTTCGCCTCTATTTTCACTATATGTATTTCAACATCGCCCGCATTCTCTATTTGCAGGTCGATAACGTTTTCGGTTTGTTCTTGCTGTTTCCGTCAATTGTTGCCGGTACGATTACGCTCGGCCTGATGACGCAGATTACCAACGTTTTTGGTCAGGTTCGCGGTGCTTTCCAGTACCTGATTAACTCATGGACCACACTGGTTGAGTTGATGTCTATCTACAAACGTCTGCGCAGCTTTGAACATGAGCTGGATGGTGACAAAATTCAGGAAGTAACCCATACCTTGAGCTAAAAAGGAGAAGTAATGTCGCGCGTCAATCATCTATCTTCGCTGTCATTGTTGGCGGTTCTGGTTTTAGCGGGGTGTAGTAGTCAGGCTCCGCAACCGTTGAAAAAGGGCGAAAAAGCGATAGATGTAGCGAGCGTCGTGCGGCAGAAGATGCCTGCGAGCGTGAAAGACCGCGATGCCTGGGCGAAAGATCTCGCCACCACCTTTGAAAGTCAGGGGCTGGCACCGACGCTGGAAAACGTCTGCTCGGTGCTGGCGGTGGCGCAGCAGGAGTCAAATTATCAGGCAGATCCGGCCGTTCCGGGCTTAAGCAAGATCGCCTGGCAAGAGATTGACCGTCGTGCTGAACGGATGCACATTCCTGCTTTTCTGGTTCATACCGCGCTAAAAATCAAATCGCCAAACGGCAAAAGTTATAGCGAACGGTTAGATTCGGTGCGTACAGAAAAGCAATTGAGCGCGATTTTTGACGATCTGATCAGCATGGTACCAATGGGGCAGACGCTGTTTGGTTCGCTTAATCCTGTGCGCACCGGTGGGCCGATGCAGGTCAGCATTGCTTTTGCCGAACAGCATACCAAAGGGTATCCGTGGAAAATGGACGGTACAGTTCGTCAGGAAGTCTTCAGTCGCCGCGGCGGGTTGTGGTTTGGTACTTACCATTTACTGAATTATCCCGCCAGCTATAGCGCACCGATATACCGCTTTGCTGATTTTAACGCTGGCTGGTACGCCAGCCGTAATGCCGCGTTTCAGAACGCAGTCAGTAAGGCCAGCGGCGTGAAGCTGGCACTGGACGGTGATTTAATTCGTTACGACAGTAAAGAACCCGGGAAAACCGAACTGGCAACGCGCAAACTGGCGGGAAAACTGGGGATGAGCGACAGCGAAATTCGCCGTCAGTTAGAGAAAGGTGACAGCTTCTCTTTTGAGGAGACGGCGCTGTACAAGAAAGTTTATCAACTTGCCGAAGCGAAAACGGGTAAATCACTACCCCGCGAAATGTTGCCTGGCATTCAACTGGAAAGCCCGAAAATCACCCGCAACCTGACTACGGCCTGGTTTGCGAAGCGCGTAGACGAACGGCGGGCGCGTTGTATGAAACAGTGATCAAACAGGAATGTCATGCCAGATAAGGCGTTTTAGGCCGTATCTGGCAACGTAAATCTTACTGGCGGCGATGTCGCCAGTGCAGCCATAGCGCCACCACTGCAAAAATGAGGCAGCCTACTAAAAACGGGATCAGCCCGAAAATGGTGCCGACACCTAAACCAATTTCCACCCGTGGGCGACCTGTTTCCTGGACCTGCATTAAACGCTCATAGACGCCGGGCGCATGCACTAACAGGTTCAGCAATTGCGCCCCAGCCCAAAAGCAAAACAGCACAAACAACGCATAGGCAATGTTGCCAGGCGTTGAAGAGGCATTGCGATATTTTCCGCTAAACAGCGATTTTGACAGGGTGAAATCAGCCATAAAAACCTCCGGAAGTCATCTGCTTCTCTTCTGGTGTGATACCAGCGGCTTATGGCAAGTCTGACAGGTCATTTAGATTGTCAATATCAGAATCATGGTAAATTGATGTTGGGAATATTCCCGAAGCGTGAATCTTCGTTATGAGTCACAAAATGGCAACCTTAAGTTAAATTTATTAACAATTACGAAAATGTTGTCTACACCACAGACGGTTGTTACAGAATATGCAAGGATGTTGTTTTTCGTTAACGGAGCTGCCATGAATCTGCCTGTAAAAATCCGCCGTGACTGGCACTACTATGCGTTCGCCATTGGCCTTATATTCATTCTTAATGGCGTGGTGGGGTTACTGGGATTTGAAGCAAAAGGTTGGCAGACCTATGCCGTCGGTCTGGTGACGTGGGTGATTAGTTTCTGGCTGGCGGGGTTGATTATTCGTCGTCGCGATGAAGAAACTGAAAACGCCCAATAAGAATATTATCGGGCGTTAAAATATTACATTGTGGTTTTCAATGCGTTATCCGCAGCGTGACGCTCCAGCGCCAGCTCAATCAAACGTGTGATCAGATCGGTGTAACCCAGACCGCTGGCTTGCCACAGCTTCGGATACATACTGATGTTGGTGAAGCCAGGCAGTGTGTTGATCTCGTTGATCACCACTTCGTTCTCTGGGGTTAAAAACACGTCTACACGCGCCATGCCTGCGCATCCCAACGTTTGATAAGCCTGAACGGCAATCGCCCGGATCTTATCGTTGATTTCTGGCGCAATGGCTGCCGGAACTACCACTTTCGCGCCATCTTCGTCAATGTACTTGGTGTCGTAGGCATAGAAGTCGCTGGTGAGTACGATCTCGCCACAGGTGCTGGCTTGCGGGTTGTCGTTGCCCAGAACTGCGCATTCGATCTCACGACCTTTGATCCCTTGCTCAACGATCACTTTATGATCGAACTCGAACGCCAGATCGACGGCAATTGCGTACTGTTCTTCACTGGTTACTTTGCTGACACCAACAGAAGAGCCCTGATTAGCCGGTTTTACAAACAGTGGTAACCCCAGTTTAGACTCCACTTCGGCAAAACTGATGTTGTGACGATTAGCGCGCGTCAGGGTAATAAATGGCGCAATGTTCAGCCCGGCATCGCGTAGCAGACGTTTGGTGACATCTTTATCCATACAGGCTGCTGAAGCCAGAACATCAGAACCTACAAACGGTAAATTGGCGACCCGCAGCATTCCCTGCAAGGAACCATCTTCGCCCAGCGTACCGTGGACAATCGGGAAAATGACATCCACCGTCGGCAACGGCTGACCGTTTTGCGCGTCGATAAGCTGATGCTCATGTTTACCTGGCACCTGCGCAAGGCTGGTCGCCGAAGGGCGCAACGCAATATGGGCAGGATCGTCTGCATTTAGCAGATAATTGCTGGCATCGCTGACGTGCCATTGCCCTTGTTTATCAATGCCCAGCAGCACAACGTCGAAGCGACTTTTATCAATGGCATCGACAATGTTTTTTGCCGATTGCAGAGACACTTCATGTTCCGCTGATTTACCACCAAAAACGATTCCTACCCGCAGTTTTTCCATCTTAAAAACCTATCCCGTCTAACACAAAGTGCATACATTACCACGACAAAACGGGGGATTCGCGGCCTTCTGAAAGATTGTTGCAATCTTCTGCTGACAAAGCGTGCAACGTACTGGTGAAGAAAGTGCGTTATCTCAAAGATGTGCGCAAGATCACAAAAATGATGAACGGGAAGCTAATTTATTCCTGGCTTAAATGGCCATGCGGTGAGTTTTTTTCTCTTAATTATAAGTTAACGAAGAGAATATATTTCATAACTTTTATT
>NZ_CAOLGM010000148.1:0-9953 GCF_948475835.1 uncultured Escherichia sp.
CCCTGATGAACTTATTGATTTCACGTTTGAATGGAAAGGGCTGAAGAAATTATGCGTGGCAGTCTCCTTTCGGTCCATAATAGCAGAACAAAAGAAAGAGCCAGAAATGACGGTCAGATATTATATCAGTTCTGCTGATTTAACCGCAGAGAAGTTCGCCACAGCAATCCGAAACCACTGGCACGTGGAGAATAAGCTGCACTGGCGTCTGGACGTGGTAATGAATGAAGACGACTGCAAAATAAGAAGAGGAAACGCCGCAGAATTATTTTCAGGGATACGGCACATCGCTATTAATATTTTAACGAATGATAAGGTATTCAAGGCAGGGTTAAGACGTAAGATGCGAAAAGCAGCCATGGACAGAAACTATCTCGCGTCAGTCCTTGCGGGGAGCGGGCTTTCGTAATCTTGCCCTGCCTGCTCACCTCCTCCAGGCACTTCCACTACATTATGACCTGCTCGGTGCCACCGCTCCTTTTCACTATGACGTTAACCTCCCCTCCTTGACACCATGCTTTTGTCTACATTCTACGCAAACGGCAACTTTTATAACCAGTGTAAAAATAACGTGCCGCAATAGTCATACCTATTAATGGTAAAAAGCTGTCACAATTCATAAAAAACCTTAATATACGCCACCCTAAACATAACCAGCGTTAATGTAAGGTTTTTGTGTGGACTGGCTTCTTGATGTTTTTGCAACCTGGCTCTACGGCTTAAAAGTAATCGCGATAACGTTAGCGGTCATCATGTTCATCAGCGGGCTGGACGATTTTTTTATTGATGTCGTCTACTGGGTACGCCGCATTAAACGCAAGTTGAGTGTTTATCGCCGCTACCCGCGAATGAGTTACCGCGAACTGTATAAACCAGATGAAAAACCGTTAGCGATTATGGTTCCGGCGTGGAATGAAACGGGCGTCATCGGCAATATGGCCGAGCTGGCGGCGACCACGCTCGACTACGAAAACTATCATATCTTTGTTGGCACCTACCCCAACGACCCCGATACTCAACGTGATGTTGACGAAGTGTGCGCTCGCTTTCCGAACGTGCATAAGGTAGTCTGCGCGCGTCCTGGTCCCACCAGCAAAGCCGACTGTCTGAACAACGTGCTGGACGCCATCACCCAGTTTGAACGTAGCGCCAATTTCGCTTTTGCTGGTTTTATTCTGCATGACGCCGAAGATGTGATTTCACCGATGGAATTGCGTCTGTTCAACTATCTGGTCGAGCGTAAAGATCTGATTCAGATCCCGGTGTATCCGTTCGAACGCGAATGGACGCACTTCACCAGCATGACTTACATTGATGAGTTTTCAGAGCTGCATGGCAAAGATGTTCCGGTGCGTGAAGCCCTCGCCGGACAAGTGCCCAGCGCAGGCGTCGGCACCTGTTTCAGCCGCCGCGCCGTGACCGCTCTGTTAGCTGACGGTGACGGTATTGCTTTCGACGTGCAGAGTCTGACTGAAGATTACGACATTGGTTTCCGCCTGAAAGAGAAAGGTATGACGGAAATTTTTGTCCGTTTTCCGGTGGTGGACGAAGCCAAAGAACGCGAGCAGCGCAAATTTTTACAGCACGCACGGACGTCAAACATGATCTGCGTGCGCGAATATTTCCCCGATACCTTTTCGACTGCAGTTCGACAAAAATCTCGCTGGATCATCGGCATTGTTTTCCAGGGCTTTAAAACCCACAAATGGACCTCCAGCCTGACGCTGAACTACTTTCTCTGGCGCGACCGCAAAGGGGCAATCAGTAACTTTGTCAGCTTCCTCGCGATGCTGGTGATGCTCCAGCTTTTGCTGTTGCTGGCGTATGAAAGTTTGTGGCCCAATGCCTGGCATTTCCTTTCTATTTTTAGCGGCAGCGCATGGTTAATGACCCTGCTGTGGCTAAACTTTGGCTTGATGGTTAACCGCATCGTGCAGCGGGTGATTTTCGTCACTGGCTACTACGGTCAGACGCAGGGGCTGCTATCTGTCCTGCGTCTTTTCTGGGGCAACCTGATTAACTTCATGGCCAACTGGCGCGCGCTAAAACAGGTACTTCAACACGGCGATCCACGTCGCGTCGCGTGGGATAAAACAACGCATGACTTCCCCAGCGTGACTGGCGATACCCGCTCGTTGCGCCCGTTAGGCCAAATTCTGCTGGAAAATCAGGTCATCACTGAAGAACAACTCGATACAGCACTGCGTAATCGCGTCGAAGGTCTACGCCTGGGCGGTTCAATGCTGATGCAGGGGCTGATTAGCGCCGAGCAGCTGGCACAGGCGCTGGCAGAGCAAAACGGCGTGGCGTGGGAATCCATCGATGCCTGGCAGATCCCGTCCTCGCTGATTGCCGAAATGCCAGCCTCCGTAGCGCTGCATTATGCAGTACTGCCGCTGCGTCTGGAAAATGATGAGTTAATTGTCGGCAGTGAAGATGGTATTGACCCGGTTTCGCTGGCGGCCCTGACGCGTAAAGTCGGACGCAAAGTGCGTTACGTCATTGTTCTGCGGGGACAAATTGTCACTGGGTTACGTCACTGGTATGCACGCCGACGCGGTCACGATCCGCGGGCAATGTTGTACAATGCGGTTCAGCATCAGTGGCTCACGGAACAGCAGGCCGGTGAAATCTGGCGGCAATATGTGCCGCATCAGTTCCTGTTCGCCGAAATACTGACCACGCTCGGTCATATTAATCGTTCAGCAATTAACGTGTTGTTATTGCGCCATGAACGCAGTTCTCTGCCGCTCGGCAAGTTTTTGGTCACCGAAGGCGTTATCAGCCAGGAAACGTTGGATCGCGTCCTGACAATTCAACGCGAATTACAAGTTTCGATGCAATCACTATTACTCAAAGCAGGTTTAAACACAGAACAGGTTGCGCAACTGGAGTCCGAAAATGAAGGAGAATAACCTTAATCGCGTCATCGGATGGTCTGGTTTACTGCTGACGTCTTTATTGAGTACCAGCGCACTCGCAGACAATATCGGCACCAGCGCAGAAGAGCTGGGGCTGAGCGATTATCGCCATTTTGTTATTTATCCCCGTCTCGATAAGGCGCTGAAGGCACAGAAAAATAACGACGAAGCAACCGCCATCCGCGAATTTGAATATATACACCAGCAGGTGCCGGATAATATTCCGCTGACTTTATACCTTGCGGAAGCCTATCGCCATTTTGGTCATGATGACCGGGCGCGGCTGTTGCTTGAGGATCAACTGAAACGTCACCCAGGAGATGCCCGACTTGAGCGCAGTCTGGCGGCTATTCCGGTTGAAGTGAAAAGCGTTACGACTGTTGAAGAACTGCTTGCCCAGCAAAAAGCGTGCGACGCTGCGCCGACCCTGCGTTGTCGCAGTGAAGTCGGGCAGAATGCCCTGCGGCTGGCACAATTACCTGTCGCCAGAGCGCAACTGAACGATGCGACGTTTGCTGCATCGCCAGAAGGAAAAACGCTGCGAACCGATCTGCTGCAACGGGCAATCTACCTGAAACAATGGTCCCAGGCAGATACGCTATACAATGAAGCACGCCAGCAGAACACATTAAGCGCGGCAGAACGCCGTCAGTGGTTTGACGTGCTTCTTGCCGGGCAGCTGGACGATCGGATCCTGGCACTGCAATCACAGGGGATCTTCACCGATCCTCAGTCATATATTACTTACGCGACCGCGCTGGCTTATCGTGGCGAAAAAGCACGCCTCCAGCATTATCTCAATGAAAATAAGCCGCTGTTTACCACGGACGCACAAGAGAAAAGTTGGCTCTATCTGTTATCTAAATACAGCGCCAACCCCGTTCAGGCATTGGCGAATTATACGGTGCAGTTTGCCGATAACCGCCAGTATGTTGTTGGCGCGACGCTACCGGTGCTGTTAAAAGAAGGTCAGTACGACGCAGCGCAAAAACTGCTCGCCACCCTCCCCGCCAATGAAATGCTTGAGGAGCGTTATGCTGTCAGCGTGGCGACCCGTAACAAGGCTGAATCTCTGCGTCTGGCACGATTGCTGTATCAGCAAGAACCGGCAAATCTTACCCGCCTGGATCAACTGACCTGGCAACTGATGCAGAACGAGCAGTCACGCGAAGCTGCCGATTTATTGCTGCAACGCTATCCTTTCCAGGGCGATGCGCGTGTCAGCCAGACTTTAATGGCGCGACTGGCGTCTCTGCTGGAAAGTCATCCTTACCTGGCAACGCCGGCGAAGGTGGCGATTTTATCGAAACCCTTACCGCTGGCGGAGCAACGTCAGTGGCAAAGTCAGTTGCCGGGTATTGCAGATAATTGCCCGGCAATAGTTCGCTTGCTGGGCGATATGTCGCCTTCCTACGATGCTTCCGCCTGGAACCGTCTGGCAAAGTGTTATCGGGACACGCTACCCGGTGTGGCGCTGTATGCATGGCTTCAGGCCGAACAACGACAACCGAACGCCTGGCAACATCGTGCGGTAGCCTATCAGGCGTATCAGGTTGAGGACTACGCCACCGCACTGGCGGCCTGGCAGAAAATCAGTCTTCACGACATGAGCAATGAGGATCTGCTTGCTGCTGCCAATACCGCCCAGGCGGCAGGAAATGGTGCAGCTCGCGATCGCTGGCTACAACAGGCAGAACAACGTGGACTGGGAAACAATGCCCTCTACTGGTGGCTGCATGCGCAACGTTACATTCCTGGTCAGCCGGAACTCGCACTGAGCGATCTCACGCGCTCAATCAATATTGCGCCTTCTGCCAACGCTTACGTTGCGCGGGCGACAATTTATCGCCAACGTCATAATGTCCCGGCGGCGGTGAGTGATTTGCGCGCCGCGCTGGAACTGGAACCGAATAATAGCAACATCCAGGCAGCGCTTGGTTACGCCTTGTGGGATAGCGGTGATATCGCACAGTCGCGGGAAATGCTCGAACAGGCGCATAAAGGGCTTCCGGACGATCCGGCACTGATCCGACAACTGGCCTACGTGAACCAGCGTCTGGATGACATGCCTGCGACGCAGCACTACGCCCGGCTGGTGATTGATGACATTGATAATCAGGCGCTGATAACCCCACTGACCCCAGAGCAAAATCAGCAACGCTTCAATTTCCGCCGTTTGCATGAGGAGGTCGGTCGCCGCTGGACGTTCAGTTTCGATTCTTCTATCGGCTTGCGTTCCGGGGCAATGAGCACCGCTAACAATAATGTCGGCGGCGCAGCGCCAGGGAAAAGCTATCGTAGCTACGGGCAACTGGAAGCCGAGTACCGCATCGGACGCAATATGCTGCTGGAAGGCGACCTGCTCTCAGTTTATAGCCGCGTCTTTGCCGATACCGGAGAAAACGGGGTGATGATGCCGGTGAAAAATCCGATGTCCGGCACCGGTCTGCGCTGGAAGCCGCTGCGCGATCAGATCTTTTTCCTCGCCGTCGAACAGCAGTTGCCGCTGAACGGCCAAAATGGCGCATCCGATACCATGCTGCGCGCCAGCGCCTCATTCTTTAATGGCGGCAAATACAGCGACGAATGGCACCCGAACGGTTCAGGCTGGTTTGCCCAAAACCTGTACCTCGATGCGGCGCAATATATCCGCCAGGATATTCAGGCGTGGACGGCAGATTATCGCGTCAGCTGGCATCAGAAGGTAGCTAACGGACAGACTATTGAGCCTTACGCTCACGTTCAGGACAACGGCTATCGTGATAAAGGCACTCAGGGCGCGCAGCTTGGCGGAGTCGGGGTCCGCTGGAATATCTGGACCGGCGAGACGCACTACGACGCCTGGCCGCACAAAGTCAGTCTCGGCGTCGAGTATCAACATACCTTTAAGGCGATTAATCAACGTAACGGAGAGCGCAACAACGCGTTTCTCACCATTGGAGTGCACTGGTAAATGCGTAAGTTCATTTTCGTATTGCTGACACTGCTTTTGGTCAGCCCTTTTTCCTTTGCGATGAAAGGTATTATCTGGCAACCACAAAACCGAGATAGTCAGGTTACCGATACCCAGTGGCAGGGGCTGATGAGTCAGTTACGTTTGCAAGGCTTCGATACCCTGGTTTTGCAATGGACCCGTTACGGCGATGCATTCACCCAGCCAGAACAGCGCGCGTTATTGTTTAAGCGTGCCGCAGCTGCGCAACAGGCTGGCCTGAAGCTGATTGTCGGGCTGAACGCCGATCCGGAATTTTTTATGCACCAGAAACAGTCGTCCGCAGCGCTGGAAAGCTATCTTAATCGCCTGCTGGCTGCCGATCTCCAGCAAGCCAGATTATGGAGCGCCGCGCCTGGCGTAACGCCGGATGGCTGGTACATCAGCGCGGAAATTGACGACCTGAACTGGCGCAGCGAAGCTGCCCGTCAGCCTTTGCTAACATGGTTAAACAACGCGCAGCGGCTGATTAGCGATGTTTCAGCAAAACCGGTTTATATCAGTAGTTTTTTCGCCGGAAACATGTCGCCCGATGGCTATCGCCAACTGCTGGAACACGTTAAAGCAACCGGCGTTAATGTTTGGGTACAGGATGGCAGCGGCGTGGATAAACTGACCGCTGAACAGCGTGAACGTTATCTACAGGCCAGCGCCGATTGCCAAAGTTCCGCCCCAGCAAGCGGCATTGTTTATGAACTGTTTGTCGCCGGCAAAGGCAAAACCTTTACAGCGAAACCGAAACCGGACGCAGAGATCGCCTCGCTGTTAGCGAAACGTTCCTCTTGCGGTAAAGACACTCTCTATTTCTCTCTGCGCTATTTGCCCGTCGCGCACGGCATTCTCGAGTATTAAATCTCCTCCAAGTAAGTCGGGTACGACCTGGCTTACCTCTTTCGCTCTCGTCAGAATTCCATCAAGATTAATTGCTAAAAAGCGTGCTAAAGAAAGAAGATCGTTATCGGCGAACGGGCCGATCACTCATGCAGGAAGCATAGATCCTTTGAGCGGAGTTTCTGATATCTGAGGAGTGCGAAATGCAATTGAGCAGCAGTGAACCTTGCGTGGTGATCCTGACCGAAAAAGAGGTAGAGGTAAGCGTCAATAACCATGCTACGTTTACCCTTCCGAAAAACTACCTGGCCGCCTTCGCGTGCAACAATAACGTCATTGAACTCTCAACGTTAAATCACGTATTAATCACCCACATCAACCGTAACATCATCAACGATTATCTGTTGTTTTTAAATAAGAACTTAACCTGTGTAAAGCCCTGGTCGCGGCTGGCAACCCCGGTTATTGCTTGTCATAGCCGTACACCGGAAGTGTTCCGGCTAGCCGCCAACCACAGCAAGCAGCAACCCAGCAAACCCTGCGAAGCGGAGTTGACGCGCGTATTGCTTTTTACCGTATTGTCTAACTTTCTTGAGCAATCGCGGTTTATTGCCCTACTGATGTATATCTTACGCAGCAGCGTCCGCGACAGCGTCTGCCGCATTATTCAAAGCGATATTCAGCATTACTGGAATCTGCGAATTGTCGCCAGTTCGCTATGTTTAAGCCCCAGCCTGCTCAAAAAGAAATTAAAAAACGAAAATACCAGCTATAGCCAGATTGTCACAGAGTGTCGTATGCGTTACGCCGTACAGATGTTATTGATGGATAACAAAAATATCACTCAGGTGGCGCAATTATGTGGCTATAGCAGCACGTCATACTTTATCTCTGTTTTTAAGGCGTTTTACGGCCTGACACCGTTGAATTATCTCGCCAAACAGCGACAAAAAGTGATGTGGTGAAGGGCAAAGCGGAAACGGATAAGACGGGCATAAATGAAGAAGAAATGGCGCGCCCTGCAGGATTCGAACCTGCGGCCCACGACTTAGAAGGTCGTTGCTCTATCCAACTGAGCTAAGGGCGCGTTGATACCGCAATGCGGTGTAATCGCGTGAATTATACGGTCAACCCTTGCTGAGTCAATGGCTTTTGATCTGGTTGCTGAACAAGTGAACGACCGCGTCTGATTTTCTGATTTATTTCGCTATAGCGGCAAACAAACACACACCGCTGCGCGTCTGAATCAAGAAAACCCGTATTTTCATGTATCAAAGTACAATTTACCGCCCTAACGGAAAATTGTCCGCTCCTATGAGACTGGTAACTATGAAACCAACGTCGGTGATCATTATGGATACTCATCCTATCATCAGAATGTCTATTGAAGTTCTGTTGCAAAAAAACAGTGAATTGCAGATTGTCCTGAAAACGGATGATTACCGCATAACCATCGATTATCTCCGAACCCGTCCTGTTGATTTAATCATTATGGATATAGACTTGCCCGGAACAGACGGTTTTACCTTCCTGAAAAGGATCAAACAAATCCAGAGCACAGTGAAAGTGTTATTTTTATCATCGAAATCAGAATGCTTTTATGCTGGCAGAGCGATACAAGCTGGTGCTAACGGTTTTGTCAGTAAATGCAATGATCAGAATGATATTTTTCATGCCGTTCAGATGATCCTCTCCGGATACACGTTTTTTCCAAGCGAAACGCTTAACTATATAAAAAGCAATAAATGTAGTACGAATAGTTCAACGGTCACTGTGCTATCTAATCGTGAAGTGACCATATTACGTTATCTGGTTAGCGGATTATCTAATAAAGAAATTGCCGATAAGTTATTACTTAGCAATAAAACAGTTAGTGCGCATAAATCTAATATTTATGGCAAGCTAGGTTTGCATTCAATTGTAGAGCTTATCGACTACGCCAAATTATACGAATTAATATAATATTAATTATAATTGATCATAAATATCGCATCCGCTTTCGCCACACCTGGCCGAACACCGCTGGCTAACGCTCGATAATTGGCAAAAAAGTTTAGTGTGACATTGCCATTTGCATCTACTTCCTCAGTCGGGCTCGCCGCTCCCAGTGCGAGCCGGGAGCGATCGCTATTACGTAATTCGATGGCGATGGTTTGCGCCATTGCGGGATCATCCAGAGCCAGCAGGTTGGTATCGGATGCCGGCGTTCCCGTAAATAAAATCGCAACTGAACCCGGAGGACATCCCTCCAGCCGCAGGCTAAAAGGGACGAGTGCCGTGGTATCGCCAGCGTTCAGTAATTGTGTCGTAGGCCATCTGCCTAAATCTACCGTCTTATCAATATCCGCAGTGTTTACGGTACAGGAGAAATCAACAACGTTACCGTGCAAATTGATATTAATCGTTCCCAAAGGGTCAGCTGCCCATCCACTGGAAATCCACAGTAACCCGCAGAAACAGCTAAAGAGTGCTCTTCTCATTCTCCGTACCTCATTGATAATCGACGCGTAAATACCCCAGCGCGCTAAACGGCCCTTCGGTCGGTTTTTGACCGGTAATACTGATAGGCCAGGCGCGAAGTGTGACATTGGCTGCCGCAGCTGCATCCAGACGGAAAGGAATAACGCTATTGAGATCGTTAGGCGTGATCGGCGTATCGTTCTGATCGGCGACAATAAAACCTAAATCCTGATTGTCCGACACCATCGCCTGACCAGAAACGGCACTGGCTTCCAGACGCATTGTTAAATAAGCCTGCGCAGCAACATTCGTACATTTGACCGCAATGCTCTTGGTTTGCGGCATGACACCAGCAGGTCGATTACCCGGCCCTGCCGCACTAAATAACGATGCGCCGATATCACCAAAATCAAATTCAACAATCTGCCCGGCATTTAATTCGCAGTTTTGCGGTACTTCAACCCGGCCACCAAAACTAATGGTATAAACAGGTGTAACCAACGGATCGTAAGGCGTTGATGTCACATACACGGTAAACATCACCTGTCTGGGGATCTCCACCATGTTAATAAAGGGACGAATAACCTTTAAACGAAATATTAAACGAGAATCCATCACCCCGAATGGAAGGTTTTGTGAAACGTTAGGATCTGTTCCCATCCGAATATAATTTTGCGGGGGGAACTGAATATCCATCACACTATCAACCAGACTCATCGCACCTAATTGATAATCATTTAATTGCATAT
>NZ_CAOLGM010000149.1:0-9902 GCF_948475835.1 uncultured Escherichia sp.
TGTCCGCATATTGTGTTAAATCGACATCTTTAATTTGTAGTGTCGGCGCTTGCTCATTCAGCATTAATGTTCTGGCGGCATGGCGAAATGCGCGATCCTGCATGCAATCACTGATATGGGCGAATCCTGAAAGGTAACCCAGATAAGCGAGAAAAGAGTGGCTGCCATTAAGCATACGCAGTTTCATCTCTTCCCATGGCAGGACATCATTCACCATTTGTACACCTGCGACTTCCCAGGCAGGACGCCCAGCGACGAAGTTATCTTCCACCACCCACTGGATAAACGGTTCGCAGCTAATCGCGCAGGGATCATTTACCCCCAGATGCTGGCTGATTTCTGCCAGTGATTCGTCGGTTGCAGCCGGAACAATGCGGTCGACCATGGTTCCCGGAAAACTGACGTGTTCTTTTATCCACCCGGCGAGTTCTGGCGAACGTTTTTCTGCCATTCCCAGCACCGCGTTTTTCACCACATGGCCATTGTCGGGAATATTGTCGCAGGAGAGCACGGTAAACGGTGTAAGGCCGCGCTCACGGCGGCGTTTCAGTGCTTCGACGAGAATACCCGGTGCGGAGTGAGGTTCTTCAGGGGTTTGTAGATCGTGAATAATCCGCGGATTACTGGTGTCGAGTGCACCGGTGGCCGGGTCAATACAATAGCCTTTTTCGGTAATCGTCAGGGAAACAATTGCCACCTGTGGCTCGCAAAATTTCTCAATAATTGCCGCTAAGGAATCCAGTTTTGCATTAAGGCATTCGTGAACGGCACCGACAATTATCACCTGATTGCCGTCCGCACCTTTTTCCAGCACGGTATATAAATGGTTCTGTGCGCGGAGCTGGCTCATCAGTTGATCACCGCTGAACAAGCTGATTTCACAGATCCCCCAGTCGCCGCCCTGGGCATTCAGCACACGATCGGTCAGTAACGCCTGATGAGCGCGGTGAAAGGCGCCAAAGCCAAAATGAACGATACGTGATTGCAACTGCTGGCGATCGTAGCGTGGAGCGTGTACATGATGCGGGAGCGTAACGGAGGCAATTGTCTTCATAGGAGTCACGTCTTAGTAACGATAAATTAACAATGACAGTGTAAAGTTATATGACAGCAATTGAAATTGGTCTGGATTGTTAATGCGATGAAGTGTGAGGGCGATCAATCAACGAGTGAAAATTGAGGGCGTAAGGTGTTCAGGAAGCGCAAAATAGAAGATTGGTATAATAAATTAAAAAAGGGACAGCCTGAGCTATCCCTTTTCTGCATGCGGCTGAAGTTAGTCAGCACGCCCCATATAACGGCGTTCTTCGATATGGATACGAATTTTTTCGCCCGGGCTTAAGTATTCTGGTACCTGAATCACCAGACCAGTGCTCAATGTCGCCGGTTTGTTACGGGCGCTGGCAGATGCCCCTTTGATGCCTGGTGCGGTTTCAACGATTTCCAGATCAACGGTCTGCGGCAGCTCAAGCGCCAGCAGTTGACCGTCCCAGGTCAGCACCTGCATGTCCGGCATGCCGCCCTCTGGCATAAACAGCAACTCTTCTTCAATCTGATCTTTGGTGAAGGTATACGGGGTATAGTCTTCTTTATCCATAAAGACATATTCGTTGCCATCGACATAGGAGAAGTCAACGTAACGGCGGGTCAGCGTCACGGTGTCAACGATATCATCACCTTTGAAACGCTCTTCTACTTTCAGCCCGGTACGGACATCAGAAAAACGCATTTTGTACAGCGTAGCGGCACCGCGGGCAGTGGGCGACTGAATATCAATATCCTTAACCAGCAGCAGTTTGCCGTTGTAATTCAGTACCATACCTTTTTTAATTTCGTTCGCTCTTGGCATCGAAAAATTCCTGTAGTCGAAAATGTCAAAAATATCGCGACAAAGTACTCGCGACGGGCCTTTCGGGCAAGTGGTATTCGCACTTTTGCTGGTGCAAAAAAGGTGGTACTGTGCGCGCTCATCAATCCGGTGGTTAACCTTAAGAGAACAACGTATGAAATGCCGTCCGGGTTGCGGGGCGTGTTGCACTGCCCCTTCAATTTCCAGCCCTATTCCCGGTATGCCAGATGGCAAGCCCGCCAATACGCCCTGCATTCAGCTTGATGAACAGCAACGCTGTAAAATTTTCACCTCGCCACTGCGACCGAAAGTCTGTGCAGGCTTACAAGCCAGCGCTGAAATGTGCGGTAACTCGCGTCAGCAGGCCATGACCTGGCTTATCGATCTGGAAATGCTGACCGCGCCTTAAACATCTTTAATCCGCAGTAAGCAAAACAGAGTGGCGATAATCATCACCATCGCAAACCAGAACACAGCGTGATAATTCCAGATCTCGGCGACGATGCCCGCCACTGATCCTGCGATGATCCAGCCCACGCGCGACGTGTTGGTATAGAGCGTGGTGGCTGAACCCGCCTGACCGGGCATCAGATCCTGAAAATAGAGCATCCCGATGCCGCCCAGAATGCCAATAAAAATAGCATTTAGCAGCTGCAAGCCCAACAGAATGACAGGTGAATGCGCCATCAGCATTCCTGCGTAAAAACAGACGCCACCCACGGCAGCAACGCGCATTAAGAAACGCTTACCCAGACGTTTGGCGAAATATCCGGCAATCAACATCGTCGGGATTTCCAGCCCGGCGGCGGTCCCCATCATCACACCGGCCAGTTTCTCGGGAAGATGCAGTTCGTTGATAATAAATAGCGGCATGTTGATGATGTACAGGCTGTTCGAGCCCCACATCAATGTACAAATGACAAACAGCAGCAGCGTATCGCGACGGTTACGGCGCGGCGCTTCGATCGTGCCGGTCGCCAGCGGAAGCTCTTTTTGCATCGACGGTAAAAACAGCCACACCATCACACCGCAAACAATAAACGCTACCGCTGCGCTCAGATACATTACCGTAAAGCTGAAACCCATCGCTAAGGCATAAGCCAGCGGTGGGCCAATGACCCATGCCAGTGAAACCTGAGCGCGTAAAAAAGAGCTGAACATCACCGCCTCACGTCCGGTTTTGTCGGCATGTTCACGGGCAAGGGCAAACATTTGCGGGTTAGCGGTCGAGCCAAAGCTGCTAAGAAAGACGCCAACGAATAGCAAAACAAAGTAGTTGCGATTCCAGGCAAAAAGGGTGCAGGCCAGCACGCCTAACAGGCAGCAAAAGACAATCAGCGATTTGCGATCGCCGCGCTTATCAGAGCGCCCGGCGAGAAACTGACTTACCAGAATCCCAATGACAGCGCTGCCGGTAAAGAAGAATCCCACCATCGCCGGACGAGCATGTACTTCATCAGTAAGAAAAATACTGAGTGTCGGGGTTTGCAGAGCGCCCGCAATACCGGTGAGAAAGGCAACGATTAAAAACGCCGTCGAGGTCAGGTCAAACGATTTCGCGCTGGAGACTGCGGGGGAGTTATGCATGCTGGTCGATCACTGGAAGAGGAAGACGCGGAGTTTACGCTGCTTGTCAGAAAATAAACAGACAGCGAAATCAAAAGCGCCACGAATAATCAAAATGCCATTTCACTGTTGCTGATTGGCTGCTGACGCTGCTGAAATGAAATTGCTGATAACGGATTTTCCCATCAGCAATTAGGAAAAATGGCAAAAAATTGTGCAGCACATCAAACTTTTGCTCATAACTTTACGGCTTTCCTTGCGTGCTGAAACAGAAGTATTATGCTTTCTTGAAACGTTTCAGCGCTATCTTGTCTTTAACCCTAAGCCAGGTTGGCGCTTTTTTTCTCATAGAGGCTGAATCGTTTCAATTCAGCAAGAGAGGAGAACTATGTTCCAGTTATCCGTACAGGACATCCATCCGGGCGAAAAGGCCGGAGACAAAGAAGAGGCGATTCGCCAGGTCGCTGCGGCGCTGGTGCAGGCCGGTAATGTAGCAGAAGGCTACGTCAATGGCATGCTGGCGCGCGAACAGCAAACCTCAACGTTCCTCGGCAATGGTATTGCTATTCCACACGGCACTACCGACACCCGCGATCAGGTGCTGAAAACCGGCGTTCAGGTATTTCAGTTCCCGGAAGGCGTCACCTGGGGTGACGGTCAGGTAGCGTACGTGGCAATCGGTATTGCTGCCAGCTCGGATGAACATCTGGGCCTGCTACGCCAGCTGACCCACGTACTGAGCGATGATTCCGTTGCTGAACAACTGAAGTCAGCAACAACAGCAGAAGAACTTCGCGCATTACTGATGGGCGAAAAGCAGAGTGAGCAGCTGAAGCTCGACAACGAAATGCTGACGCTGGATATCGTCGCCAGCGATCTGCTGACTCTTCAGGCGCTGAACGCTGCGCGTCTGAAAGAGGCGAGGGCAGTTGACGCCACTTTCGTCACCAAAGCCATCAATGAACAACCGCTGAACCTCGGACAGGGTATCTGGCTGAGCGATAGCGCCGAAGGCAATCTGCGTAGCGCGATTGCGGTAAGCCGTGCGGCAAATGCTTTTGATGTGGACGGCGAAACGGCAGCCATGCTGGTGAGTGTGGCGATGAATGACGATCAGCCCATTGCGGTTCTTAAGCGTCTCGCTGATTTGTTGCTCGACAATAAAGCTGACCGCTTGCTGAAAGCGGATGCGGCAACGTTGCTGGCGCTGCTGACCAGCGATGATGCGCCGACCGACGACGTGTTAAGCGCGGAGTTTGTGGTGCGCAATGAACACGGCCTGCATGCTCGTCCAGGTACCATGCTGGTCAATACCATTAAACAATTTAACAGTGATATTACCGTGACAAACCTTGATGGTACCGGCAAACCGGCAAACGGACGTAGTCTGATGAAAGTTGTGGCACTTGGCGTTAAGAAAGGTCATCGCCTACGCTTTACCGCCCAGGGTGCAGATGCTGAACAGGCGCTGAAAGCAATCGGCGACGCTATCGCTGCTGGTCTTGGGGAGGGCGCATAATGAGCAGACGTGTTGCTACTATCACCCTTAATCCGGCTTATGACCTTGTTGGTTTCTGCCCGGAAATTGAACGCGGCGAAGTGAACCTGGTGAAAACCACCGGTCTGCATGCGGCGGGTAAAGGCATCAACGTGGCCAAAGTATTAAAAGACCTGGGAATTGATGTCACCGTTGGCGGCTTCCTGGGTAAAGACAATCAGGATGGTTTTCAGCAACTGTTCAGCGAGCTGGGCATTGCCAACCGTTTCCAGGTTGTACAGGGGCGCACCCGAATTAACGTTAAGCTGACGGAAAAAGACGGCGAAGTGACCGACTTCAACTTCTCGGGTTTTGAAGTCACCCCCGCCGACTGGGAACGCTTTGTGACTGATTCTCTGAGCTGGCTCGGTCAGTTCGATATGGTCTGTGTCAGCGGAAGCTTACCGTCAGGCGTCAGCCCGGAAGCGTTCACCGACTGGATGACTCGCCTGCGTAGTCAGTGTCCTTGCATTATCTTTGATAGTAGCCGTGAAGCGTTAGTAGCAGGTTTGAAAGCGGCACCGTGGCTGGTGAAACCTAACCGCCGCGAGTTGGAAATCTGGGCAGGCCGTAAACTGCCTGAAATGAAAGATGTGATTGAAGCTGCACATGCGCTACGTGAACAAGGTATTGCGCATGTTGTTATTTCACTGGGTGCCGAAGGCGCGCTTTGGGTTAATGCCTCCGGCGAATGGATCGCCAAACCACCGTCAGTCGATGTCGTAAGCACCGTTGGCGCAGGGGATTCTATGGTTGGTGGCCTGATTTATGGCTTGCTGATGCGTGAATCCAGTGAACACACACTGCGTCTGGCGACAGCTGTTGCAGCCCTGGCGGTAAGTCAAAGCAATGTGGGTATTACCGATCGTCCGCAGTTGGCCGCAATGATGGCGCGCGTCGACTTACAACCTTTTAACTGACAGCAGGAGAGGCATAATGAAAACGCTGCTGATTATTGACGCTAATCTCGGTCAGGCACGCGCCTATATGGCGAAGACCCTGCTGGGCGCGGCGGCGCGAAAAGCAAAACTGGAAATCATCGACAATCCGAACGACGCAGAAATGGCGATTGTTCTCGGTGATTCCATCCCGAATGACAGCGCGCTGAACGGTAAAAATGGCTGGCTGGGTGATATTTCCCGGGCAGTTGCGCACCCTGAGCTGTTCCTGAGTGAAGCCAAAGGCCATGCGAAACCTTACACTGCGCCGGTCACTGCGACAGCACCGGTTGCCGCCAGCGGTCCGAAACGCGTAGTTGCGGTGACTGCTTGCCCGACTGGCGTAGCACACACCTTTATGGCGGCTGAAGCCATTGAAACCGAAGCGAAAAAACGTGGCTGGTGGGTGAAAGTTGAAACCCGTGGTTCTGTTGGCGCGGGTAATGCAATCACTCCCGAGGAAGTAGCCGCAGCGGATCTGGTGATTGTGGCGGCAGATATCGAAGTGGATCTGGCGAAATTTGCTGGTAAACCGATGTATCGTACCTCTACCGGTCTGGCGCTGAAGAAAACCGCGCAGGAACTGGATAAAGCGGTTGCTGAAGCAACGCCGTATGAACCGGCGGGCAAAACTCAAACGGCGACCACTGAAGGTAAGAAAGAGAGTGCAGGCGCTTATCGTCACTTGCTAACGGGCGTCTCTTACATGCTGCCGATGGTCGTTGCTGGTGGTCTGTGTATCGCGCTTTCTTTTGCTTTTGGTATCGAAGCGTTTAAAGAGCCGGGTACGTTGGCAGCGGCGCTGATGCAGATTGGTGGTGGTTCAGCCTTTGCGCTGATGGTGCCGGTACTGGCAGGTTATATTGCCTTTTCCATTGCCGATCGTCCGGGCCTCACGCCGGGTCTGATTGGCGGTATGCTGGCGGTCAGCACCGGTTCTGGCTTCATTGGTGGTATTATTGCGGGCTTCCTGGCTGGTTACATTGCGAAGTTAATCAGTACGCAATTGAAACTGCCACAGAGTATGGAGGCGCTGAAACCGATCCTGATCATTCCGCTAATTTCCAGTCTGGTGGTCGGTCTGGCGATGATCTACCTGATCGGTAAACCGGTTGCTGGCATTCTCGAAGGGTTGACTCACTGGCTGCAGACCATGGGGACTGCGAATGCGGTTCTGCTGGGGGCGATCCTCGGTGGCATGATGTGTACTGACATGGGCGGTCCGGTAAATAAAGCAGCGTACGCATTCGGTGTGGGTCTGCTGAGTACTCAAACCTATGGCCCGATGGCGGCGATTATGGCGGCAGGTATGGTGCCACCGCTGGCAATGGGCCTGGCAACAATGGTGGCGCGTCGCAAATTCGACAAAGCGCAGCAGGAAGGTGGCAAAGCCGCTCTGGTACTGGGACTGTGCTTTATTTCGGAAGGTGCAATTCCGTTTGCTGCTCGTGATCCGATGCGTGTGCTGCCGTGCTGTATCGTGGGTGGGGCGCTGACTGGCGCAATCTCAATGGCGATTGGTGCGAAACTGATGGCACCGCACGGTGGTCTGTTTGTTCTGCTGATCCCTGGCGCTATTACGCCGGTATTGGGTTACCTGGTAGCAATTATTGCCGGTACGCTGGTGGCGGGTTTGGCCTATGCCTTCCTGAAACGTCCGGAAGTGGACGCAGTAGCGAAAGCAGCGTAATAAAAGGTGTGTTACAGGGCAGAAATTTCCTGCCCTGTATCATTGGATGAGCGCAAAGGGAATGACCGGTTTGTAAATGTAATTTTATGAATTTAAATGGTTTTATCTTTCAGTAGAAACCTGAAACGTTCATCAAACACTAAGGTTATTTCCTCAAGGGCAGATTATTTTCTGCCCTTTTTTAGTGTTCCTGTTCTGTGCATCCCGTCACAAATTCCTCGCTTTTGTAATTCAGGCATTTAATCGCATTTTGTGAGCCTGCTCAAATCTGCCCATTTTGCCTCTCTGGCGGTAATTTACTTTACGTAAAACATGCATACTATGAGCACATGTTTAAATATGAACACATGTTTAAACCGTCTTTGCAGTATCTATATTCTTGTGGATTGACAGGGTTGGTAATTTTTTACCAGAGGACGTGCTATGCGCGAAAAGGATTATGTCGTAATTATAGGTTCGGCGAATATTGATGTCGCCGGATATTCACATGAATCATTAAATTATGCGGATTCAAATCCAGGTAAAATAAAATTTACGCCTGGTGGAGTAGGGCGCAATATTGCACAAAACCTGGCGTTGCTGGGTAACAAAGCCTGGCTACTGAGCGCAGTAGGCAGTGATTTTTATGGTCAATCGCTGCTAACGCAAACCAATCAATCTGGCGTTTATGTCGATAAATGCCTGATTGTGCCGGGAGAAAATACGTCTAGTTATTTATCATTACTCGATAATACCGGTGAAATGCTGGTTGCTATAAATGACATGAATATTAGCAACGCTATTACAGCTGAATATCTCGCACAGCACCGTGAATTTATTCAGAGGGCAAAGGTCATTGTCGCAGACTGTAATATCAGTGAAGAGGCACTGGCATGGATTCTGGATAATGCCGCCAACGTACCCGTATTTGTCGATCCGGTTTCAGCGTGGAAATGTGTCAAAGTGCGCGACCGTCTAAATCAGATCCACACTCTCAAGCCAAACCGCCTTGAAGCGGAAACCCTGAGTGGGATTGCGCTGTCAGGGCGTGACGATGTGGCAAAAGTTGCTGCCTGGTTCCATCAACATGGCCTGAACCGACTGGTATTGAGCATGGGCGGCGATGGCGTTTATTACAGCGATATCAGCGGTGAAAATGGCTGGTCTGCGCCGATCAAAACCAATGTTATTAATGTTACCGGAGCGGGCGATGCCATGATGGCGGGACTTGCTTCGTGTTGGGTAGACGGAATGCCGTTTGCCGAATCTGTTCGTTTCGCACAGGGATGTTCGTCAATGGCGCTCTCCTGTGAATACACCAATAACCCCGATTTATCGATTGCCAACGTTATATCGTTAGTGGAGAACGCAGAATGTCTGAATTAAAAATTTCCCCTGAATTATTACAAATTTCCCCGGAAGTGCAGGACGCTTTAAAAAACAAAAAACCGGTTGTGGCGCTGGAATCGACCATTATTTCTCACGGGATGCCGTTCCCACAAAATGCCCAGACCGCAATTGAAGTAGAAGAAACTATTCGTAAACAGGGCGCAGTACCTGCCACTATCGCCATTATTGGCGGCGTGATGAAAGTGGGTTTAAGCAAAGAAGAAATTGAATTACTGGGTCGTGAAGGGCATAACGTGACCAAAGTTAGTCGTCGCGATTTACCTTTTGTTGTTGCCGCCGGAAAAAATGGCGCAACCACTGTGGCTTCAACGATGATTATTGCGGCGCTTGCCGGAATTAAAGTATTTGCCACCGGGGGAATTGGTGGTGTGCATCGCGGGGCGGAACATACCTTCGATATTTCTGCCGATTTGCAAGAACTGGCAAATACTAATGTCACCGTTGTTTGTGCCGGGGCGAAATCTATTCTCGATTTAGGATTAACCACTGAGTATTTAGAAACCTTCGGTGTGCCGTTAATTGGCTATCAGACTAAAGCGCTGCCTGCGTTTTTCTGCCGTACCAGCTCGTTTGACGTCAGCATTCGTCTCGACAGCGCCAGTGAAATTGCCCGTGCAATGGCGGTGAAATGGCAAAGCGGGCTGAACGGTGGCCTCGTGGTAGCGAACCCGATCCCGGAACAGTTTGCGATGCCGGAGGAATCTATCAATGCAGCCATAGATCAAGCCGTCGCCGAAGCCGAAGAGCAGGGCGTTATTGGTAAAGAAAGTACACCGTTCCTGCTGGCGCGCGTTGCTGAGCTGACCGGCGGTGACAGCCTGAAATCCAATATCCAGCTGGTGTTCAACAACGCCATTCTGGCGAGTGAAATTGCCAAAGAATACCAGCGTCTCGCGGGTTAATTTCTGACGGGCAGAAAGCCGTCGCCCGTAC
>NZ_CAOLGM010000150.1:0-9459 GCF_948475835.1 uncultured Escherichia sp.
TTTCGATGGTTTTGTCTAAGGCTTCCGGGTTCATATAGCCCAGCATTAACACTTCGCCGGATACAGCGTGTTGCACAATCACCGGCATCAGTCCGTCGGTTTTTTCCCAGTCCAGTTCGCGACGTTGTTGTTCTGTTAACATATCCTGATCTCCACGCCCTGTGTTGCCAGGTACGCTTTTAATTCACCAATATTGATTATTTGTTTGTGGAATACGGAAGCTGCCAGCGCGCCGTCAACGTCGGCATCGCGGAAGGCTTCGAGGAAGTGTTCCATGGTGCCCGCGCCACCGGAGGCAATCAGCGGGACGTGGCAAACTTCACGTACTTTTTTCAGTTGTTCGAGGTCGTAACCGTTACGCACGCCGTCCTGATTCATCATGTTGAGGACGATTTCTCCGGCACCGCGTTTTTGCACTTCCTGTACCCAGTCGAGCGTTTCCCACTGAGTGACGCGGGTGCGGCTTTCATCGCCGGTATATTGATTCACATGATATTTACCGGTTTCAGCGTCGTACCAGGTATCAATACCGACCACAATACACTGCACGCCAAAGCGATCGGCCAGGCGAGTAATTAACGTCGGGTCCGCCAGCGCAGGCGAGTTTATGGAAATTTTATCAGCGCCAAAGGAAAGAATTTTCGCGGCATCTTCCAGAGACTTAATCCCACCCGCCACACAGAACGGAATGTCGATCACTTCCGCCACGCGAGATACCCAGCTTTTATCTACCACACGGTCATCGCTGGAAGCGGTGATATCGTAGAACACCAGTTCGTCTGCACCTTCTTCGGCGTAACGTTTTGCCAGCGGCACGATATCGCCAATGATTTCATGGTTGCGAAACTGTACGCCTTTCACCACCTGACCATCACGAACGTCGAGACATGGAATTATGCGTTTTGCCAACATGCGATGGCCTCCTTCACGGTGAATTTACCTTCCAGCAATGCCCGACCAACTATTACGCCGCGCACGCCAGTGCCACGCAGGGCAGCAACATCGTTAATGTCGCCAATGCCGCCGGAGGACTGAAATGCCACCTGCGGATATCTGGCGCACACTTCTTCATATAAAGAAACGTTAGATCCCGCCAGCGTGCCGTCGCGCGAGATATCGGTACACAGCACATGTTTCAGGCCGACGGGCAGATAGGTTTCCACCAGTTGTTCCAGCGAAACGCCCGAATTCTCTTGCCAGCCGCTGACTGCCACCTGCTTGTTGCCTTGCTCGTCAATACGGACATCCAGCGCCAGCACTAAGGCATCCGCACCGAAGCGTTCAAACCAGCCTTTCACCATTTCTGGTGATTTCACCGCGGTGGAGCCGACCACCACGCGCGCAACGCCCGCTTCCAGTAACGCCGCCACGTCTTCTTCGCTACGCACGCCGCCGCCAACCTGCACCGGAACGTTAACGCCCGCCACCAGGGTTTTAATCAGCGGGATTTGACGTTTAGCCGGATCTTTTGCCCCGGTCAGATCCACCAGATGCAACACTTCGGCACCCTGCGCGGCGTAATCCTTCAATCGCGGCAGCGGGTCGTTACCGTAATCGCGCTGTTTGCCGTAATCGCCCTGATGGAGACGCACCACGGTGCCGTCGATTAAATCTAATGCCGGAATAATCATCACATCTCCAGGAAGTTTTTCAGCAACTTAGCGCCAGCGGCACCAGAACGCTCCGGGTGAAACTGTACGCCGTAGAAGTTATCTTTTTGTACCGCCGCGGTGAACGGTTCGCCGTAATTACACTGGGCGATGGTCCACGGATTGACCGGCATTGCGTAGCTGTGAACAAAGTAAAAATACGTACCGTCTTCAATCCCCTGAAACAGGCGGTTGCCTGCCTGCGGGTAAACGCGGTTCCAGCCCATATGGGGCAGCGGTAGACCAAAGTCGGTCATTTTCGGCACGTCTTCGTCGATGATGCCCAGCAAATCGACGCCGTTGCTCTCTTCGCTGCGCCGCCCCAGCAGTTGCATCCCTAAGCAGATGCCCAGCACCGGTTGGGTACAGGCTTTGATGAGATCAAACAGTTCTCGCTCACGCACCTGATCCATCGCTGCTTGTGCGGTGCCGACGCCGGGTAAAAATAGTTTATCGGCCAGCAACACGACGTCCGGGTCACGGCTGACTTTGGGTTCATAACCGTGGCGCGCAATGGCAGACTTCACCGAGTTCAGGTTGGCGCAGCCAGTATCCAGGATCACCACGTTCATTACAGCACTCCTTTCGACGAGGGCAGGGTATCGCCTTCCACGCGGATGGCCTGGCGCAGGGTGCGACCAAAGGCTTTGAACAGGCTCTCTACACGGTGGTGATCGTTTTTACCTTTGGTTTTCAGGTGTAGCGTCACGCCCATGGTGTATGAGAGCGAACGGAAGAAGTGCTCGATCATTTCAGTGCTGAGATCGCCTACGCGCTGGTAGGTAAATTCAGCTTTATATTCCAGGTGCGGGCGACCAGAGATATCCAGCGCGCAGCGGGCAAGGCATTCGTCCATCGGTAGCACAAAACCAAAGCGGCAAATACCGCGTTTGTCGCCGAGGGCAATTTTTAACGCTTCGCCCAGCGCCAGGCCGGTATCTTCGACGGTGTGGTGATCGTCGATATAGAGGTCGCCTTTGACGTTGATTTCCATACGGAAACCGCCGTGGGTAGCGATCTGATCCAGCATGTGATCAAAGAAGCCAACGCCGGTGTTAATCTTGCTGCCACCTTCGCGATCCAGCCACACCTGAACGTCAATCTGCGTCTCTTTGGTGTTGCGCACTACATGGGCGTAACGGTCTCGTTTAGTGAGTTGCTCACCAATCATCGGCCAGTTCAGGGTTTCGCGGTCGTAGCGTAAACCATTAATACCCATGTTTTCAGCTAGTTGAATGTCGGTCGCGCGATCGCCAATCACATAACTGTTGGCGCGATCCATCGCTTGCTCAGCGAGATAACGCTCCACCAGTTTTACTTTCGGCTTACGGCAGTCGCACTCATCGGCGGGCAGGTGCGGACAAATCAGCACTTCATCAAACTGCACGCCTTGCGAGGTGAAGATCTGCATCATCAGATTGTGCGGGCCATCGAAATCCGCCTGCGGGAAACTTTGTGTTCCCAGACCATCCTGATTAGTGATCATCACCAGCTTGTAGCCCGCTTTTTGCAGCTTCAGCAGCTCCGGGATCACGCCCGGTTCAAAGGCGAGTTTGTCAAAACGGTCCACCTGAAAATCACTCGGCGGTTCGCTAATCAGGGTTCCATCGCGATCGATAAAAAGATACTTCTGACTCATCAAACTTGCTCCGCACGTAAGGCGTCAATGACGCGCTGGCTTTCTTCACGGGTTCCAACGGTAATTCGCAGGCAGCCGCTTAAAGAGGGTTGTTTATTCTGATCACGTAAGATAATGCCCTGATCCCACAAAGATTTAAACACTGCACTGGAGGCTTTAAAGCGCGCCAGAATGTAGTTGGTTTCGGAGTCGAAAACCTGCTCCACGCAGGGGATTTCTTTCAATGCGGCAATCAGATATTCACGTTCTGCAATAATTTGCGCCACACGTCCGCGCATGGCGACGATCCCCTGCGGGCTTAACGCCTGGGCCGCAATGTCGGCAACCGGCGTCGAGAGCGGGTAGGGGGCGATCACTTTCATTAACAGGTTGATGACCTCTTCGTTTGCCAGCGTAAATCCGCAACGAAGCCCCGCCAGAGCAAAAGCTTTCGACAGTGTGCGCAAAATAGCCAGGTGCGGATATTCCGCCAGCCAGCCAGCCAGCGATGCCTGTGGACAAAACTCTATATAGGCTTCATCGGCAACCACAATCGCCTTACCGCGCGTTAACTCCAGCAGGGTGCGAAAATCCTGCGGGTTGATCAGTTGCCCGGTCGGGTTGTTGGGGCTGCAAACATAGACCACTTTTACGCCGTCCAGCTTGTCGGAAATGCCCTGTAAGTCCAGTTGCCAGTTGTCCAGCGTCGGCACTGTGCGGCACTCGACGCCAATGGTTTCAGCGCTGACGCTGTACATGCCGTACGTTGGCGGGCAGTAGAGGATGGCGTCTTTACCCGGTTCGCAAAAAGCGCGAATCAGTAGTTCAATACCTTCGTCCGCGCCACGGCTGACCAGCACCTGTTCCGGTTTTACGCCTGCATATTGCGCGTAATTTTCAATCACCGCTTTCGGCTGGCATTCCGGGTAGCGGTTGAGCGTTTGCTGAGTAAGCTGAAACTCCACGGCTGTGGGATATTCGTTGGCGTTCAGCCAGACATCGCCGTTACCGCCCAGACGACGCGCCGACTGATACGGCGTCAGGTTGCGGACGTTTTCACGCGCTAAATCGGTAATAGTCACGGTGCTCATGCTTGCTCCTTAAGGGCGTTAACACGCAAAGTAACGGCATTTTTATGGGCGGTCAGGCGCTCGGCGGCGGCCAGTGTTTCTATGGTTGAAGCCAGCGCGGAGAAACCTTCTTTCGAGAGTTCCTGCACGGTCATGCGCTTCTGGAAATCTGCCAGCCCGAGGCTGGAACAGGTGGCGGTGTAACCGTAAGTCGGCAGAACGTGGTTGGTGCCGGAGGCGTAATCACCTGCCGATTCCGGTGACCAGTCACCAAGAAATACCGAACCGGCACTGGTAATGCCATCGACCAGTTCGCGGGCGTTGCGGGTCTGAATGATCAGGTGCTCCGGGCCGTACTGGTTGGAGATCTCCACGCACTGCGCTAAATCTTTAGTCACGATCAGGCGGCTGGCGTTCAGTGCCTGGCGGGCGGTTTCGGCACGCGGCAGTTCTGCCAACTGGCGTTCGACGGCCTCGGCAACGCGACGCGCCATATCAGCAGCGGGCGTCAGTAAAATCACCTGTGAATCCGGGCCGTGTTCAGCCTGAGAAAGCAAATCAGAAGCCACGAAATCCGGCGTAGCGCCGCTGTCAGCAATCACCAGCACTTCCGACGGGCCTGCGGGCATATCGATCGCCGCACCGTCCAGACGCTGGCTCACCTGACGTTTCGCTTCGGTGACAAAGGCGTTACCCGGCCCGAAGATTTTGTCCACTTTCGGCACAGATTCCGTACCAAACGCCAGCGCGGCAATGGCCTGTGCGCCGCCGACGTTAAACACGTCCTGTACACCGCACAGCTGCGCCGCATAAAGGATCTCATCAGCAATCGGCGGCGGTGAGCACAGCACCACTTTTTTACAGCCCGCAATACGCGCCGGAGTTGCCAGCATTAATACCGTTGAGAAGAGCGGGGCGGAGCCGCCAGGAATATACAACCCAACTGAAGCGACCGGGCGCGTGACTTGCTGGCAACGTACGCCTGGCTGCGTTTCTACATCTACCGGCGGCAGCTTTTGCGCAGTGTGGAAGGTTTCAATATTTTTTACTGCCACCGCCATCGCCTGTTTTAGCTCGTCGCTCAGGCGTTCGCTGGCGGCGGCGATCTCCTCAGCAGACACCTTCAGTGCGGTAACCGTGGTTTTATCAAACTTCGCGCTGTATTCCCGCAGGGCGTCATCACCACGTGCTTTCACGTTATCGAGAATATCGTTAACCGTGCGGGTAATGCTTTCAGAAGCGGAGATCGCCGGGCGCATTAACAGCTGGCGTTGTTGCTCCGCAGTACAGCTATTCCAGTCAATGATTGTGTTAAAGCTCATGGCGATCACTCCATCATCTTCTCAATCGGCAGGACCAGAATTGAACTGGCACCCAGCGCTTTCAGTTTTTCCATCGTTTCCCAGAACAGGGTTTCGCTACTGACCATGTGCATCGCTACGCGTTGTTGGTCACCCGCCAGCGGCAGAATGGTTGGGCGTTCGGCACCTGGCAGCAGGGCGATGACTTCATCCAGACGTTCGGTCGGTGCGTGCATCATGATGTATTTTGATTCGCGCGCCTGGATCACACCCTGAATACGGGTCAGCAGTTTGTCGATCAGCTGCTGTTTGGATTCTTCCATTTCACCATCGCGCTGGATAAGGCAGGCTTTCGAGCGGTAGATAACTTCGACTTCGCGCAGGCCGTTTGCTTCCAGCGTGGCACCGGTGGAAACCAGATCGCAAATCGCATCCGCCAGTCCGGCACGCGGGGCGACTTCAACAGAACCGTTCAGTAAGCAGGATTTAAAAGAGATGCCTTTCTGGTCGAGATAACGCTTGAGCAGGTGAGGATAAGAGGTGGCGATACGTTTACCGTTTAAGGAGAGCGGGCCGTCCCAGGCTTCATCAACCGGCGTTGCCAGCGAAAGGCGGCAGCCGCCGAAATCCAGACGACGCAAGGTAAAGTAGCGCGGATCTTCACCCTGGGCGCGGCGGTTAAGCAGCTCTTCTTCCAGCACGTTTTCGCCAATAATCCCGAGGTCAACCACGCCATCCATTACCAGACCGGGAATGTCGTCGTCACGCACGCGCAGAATATCAATCGGCATGTTTTCTGCCATCGCGATCAGGCGCTGGGTGTGAAGATTGATTTTAATGCCACAGCGCGCCAGCAATTCGCGTGAGTCATCACTTAAACGGCCGGATTTCTGCATAGCTATGCGTAAACGAGTGTTGTCTGTCATTTTGTTATTCCTCTTTAAACCTGTCTGAACCGTTATCAACCGCGCAATAAAAAAGCCCCCGGAAGGTGATCTTCCGGGGGCTTTCTCATGCGTTCATGCACCACTGGAAGATCTGAATGTCTTCCAGCACACATCGCCTGAAAGACTAGTCAGGATGATGGTGATGATGGTGGTGTTTAAATTGAACGCGTGTCATAAAAGTCTCTGTGAATGTTTATTCAACTGATGTCTTTTAACCTAAACCACTTTCACGTTAGAAAGCAAGGGCTTTTTTATATATTTTATGGCGATGGATTTGTTTAATGAATGAGCGGGGAAAGGAGGGGGCTAAGAGGACTGTCCTCTAAGCTGACGGCACCAAAAATAGCGAAGCCTGGATTTTCGTCTCACTGACAATACCTTGATCTACAAACTAATTAATAAATAGTTAATTAACGCCCATCATTGTACAATGAACTGTACAAAAGAGGAGATTGACATGCGTACAATTAGCTACAGCGAAGCGCGTCAGAATTTGTCGGCAACAATGATGAAAGCCGTTGAAGATCATGCCCCGATCCTTATTACTCGTCAGAATGGAGAGGCTTGTGTTCTGATGTCACTCGAAGAATACAACTCGCTGGAAGAGACGGCTTATCTACTGCGTTCCCCCGCTAACGCCCGGAGATTGATGGACTCAATCGATAGCCTGAAATCAGGCAAAGGAACAGAAAAGGACATTATTGAGTGAAACTAATCTGGTCTGAGGAATCATGGGATGATTATCTGTACTGGCAGGAAACAGATAAGCGAATTGTTAAAAAGATCAATGAACTTATCAAAGATACCCGCAGAACGCCATTTGAAGGTAAGGGGAAGCCAGAACCCCTGAAACATAATTTGTCAGGTTTCTGGTCCCGACGCATTACAGAGGAGCACCGTCTGGTATACGCGGTTACCGACGATTCACTGCTCATTGCAGCATGTCGTTATCATTATTGAACAGATTCATTCATAGAATGAATTGTCAGTTTTGATACGCTAGCGTAGCCTTATAGATCTAAGGTGTATCAGGAGATAACGGATGAAAAAGGTCGCAATTGTCGGGTTAGGGTGGTTAGGCATGCCGCTGGCGATGTCACTTTCAGCGCGAGGCTGGCAAGTCACCGGGAGTAAAACCACACAAGATGGTGTCGAAGCGGCCCGAATGAGTGGCATTGATAGCTATCTGCTTCGCATGGAGCCTGAGTTAGTTTGCGATTCTGACGATCTGGATGCCCTGATGGATGCCGATGCACTGGTCATTACGCTTCCGGCACGTCGTAGCGGCTCCGGCGATGAGTTCTATTTACAAGCGGTACAAGAGTTAGTGGATAGCGCGCTGGCCCATCGTATTCCCCGAATTATTTTTACCAGCTCAACATCTGTCTATGGCGATGCGCAAGGCATGGTGAAAGAAACTACCCCGCGTAATCCGGTAACCAACAGTGGACGAGTATTAGAAGAACTCGAAGACTGGCTGCACAATTTACCCGGTACTTCGGTCGATATTCTGCGTCTTGCGGGCCTGGTCGGACCGGGGCGTCATCCCGGACGCTTCTTTGCCGGAAAAACCGCGCCTGATGGTGAACATGGTGTTAATTTAGTCCATTTAGAAGATGTTATTGGCGCTATCACTCTGTTGTTACAGGCACCTAAAGGCGGACACATCTATAATATATGTGCGCCAGCTCACCCTGCGCGTAATGTTTTCTATCCGCAGATGGCCCGTTTACTGGGGCTGGAACCTCCGCAGTTCAGAAATAGTCTGGACAGCGGCAAAGGTAAGATTATTGATGGCAGTCGGATTTGTAATGAACTGGGATTTGAATACCAGTATCCCGATCCGCTGGTAATGCCGCTGGAGTAAACGATCACGCCAGCAGGACGCCGCATACACTGCAAGGGGGCGTGTATGAAACCACTGCTGGATGTGTTGATGATCCTCGATGCCTTAGAAAAAGAAGGCAGTTTTGCGGCGGCGTCGGCCAAACTCTACAAGACGCCGTCCGCTCTGAGTTACACCGTTCACAAGCTGGAAAGCGACCTTAATATTCAATTGCTTGATCGTAGCGGTCACCGCGCTAAATTCACCCGCACCGGAAAAATGTTATTAGAGAAAGGGCGGGAAGTTCTGCATACCGTGCGGGAACTGGAAAAGCAGGCGATCAAACTGCATGAAGGCTGGGAAAACGAGCTGGTGATTGGCGTGGACGACACGTTTCCTTTTTCTCTGCTTGCGCCACTGATTGAAGCTTTTTATCAACATCATAGCGTGACGCGCCTGAAGTTTATCAATGGCGTACTCGGTGGTTCATGGGATGCCCTGACTCAGGGGCGAGCGGATATTATTGTTGGCGCGATGCATGAGCCACCATCTTCCAGTGAGTTTGGTTTTTCACGGTTGGGCGATCTGGAACAAGTCTTTGCGGTCGCGCCTCATCATCCGTTAGCCCTGGAAGAAGAGCCGTTAAATCGTCGTATTATTAAGCGATATCGGGCGATTGTGGTGGGGGATACTGCGCAGGCAGGCGCTTCTACGGCCTCACAACTTCTCGACGAACAAGAAGCCATTACCGTTTTCGATTTTAAAACCAAGCTGGAGCTGCAAATTAGCGGCCTCGGCTGCGGCTATTTACCCCGTTATCTGGCGCAACGTTTTCTCGATAGTGGCGCGTTAATCGAGAAGAAAGTGGTCGCCCAAACTCTCTTTGAACCCGTCTGGATTGGCTGGAATGAACAGACCGCAGGACTTGCCAGTGGCTGGTGGCGGGATGAAATTTTAGCAAATAGTGCGATCGCCGGTGTTTATGCAAAATCTGATGACGGAAAATCAGCCATTTAAAGAAAAATTATTATGACAAGCCTCTCATTCTC
>NZ_CAOLGM010000151.1:0-9226 GCF_948475835.1 uncultured Escherichia sp.
ATTATAAATTAAATGAATGTGATTTCTGTTTTTCATTAAGTATTCCTAACAACTTAATGTAGATATTTTAAATGTCTCCAGGCTATTTCACCAGGTTATCATTTGATGCTAACCTTCTGACACATGCAGTGGAGTTGTTGTGCAGCAGGAGTATGCTGATATGAAAGTGAATGCTAAGGATAATTTATTCGCTTAATCTATTAATTTGCTGGAAACATTTAAGGAATGAATATCCTGAATAAACCATCATAATTTTTAGACAGTGGATGTGGAGGAAATATGTTGCCAGGATGCTGCAAAAATGGAATTGTTATCAGTAAAATACCTGTTATGCAAGCAGGGCTAAAAGAGGTCATGAGGACTCACTTCCCTGAATATGAAATAATATCCAGCGCCTCTGCGGAGGACCTTACCTTATTACAATTACGTCGTTCCGGATTAGTCATTGCTGATTTAGCCGGTGAAAGTGAAGATCCACGTTCTGTTTGTGAACATTATTATTCTTTAATCTCACAATATCGGGAAATTCACTGGGTTTTCATGGTGTCACGCTCCTGGTATTCCCAGGCAGTAGAATTGCTCATGTGCCCTACGGCGACGTTATTGTCTGATGTTGAACCCATTGAGAATCTGGTCAAGACCGTACGTTCCGGCAATACGCACGCAGAGCGTATCAGCGCCATGCTGACCTCTCCGGCAATGAATGAAACTCATGATTTTAGCTATCGCTCCGTCATTCTCACTCTTTCAGAGCGCAAGGTACTGCGGCTATTAGGTAAAGGATGGGGCATCAACCAGATAGCTTCATTGCTTAAGAAAAGTAATAAAACTATCAGCGCCCAAAAAAACAGTGCGATGCGTCGACTGGCAATTCACAGCAACGCTGAAATGTATGCATGGATAAATAGCGCGCAGGGTGCAAGAGAACTTAACTTGCCTTCTGTTTATGGAGATGCCGCAGAATGGAACACAGCCGAATTAAGAAGAGAAATGTCGCACTCATAGAAAAATGCGTCATGAGCAGTATCGGTATTGAGAGTTTATTCAGAAAGTTTGCGGGTAACCCTTATAAGCTCCATACCTATACCAGTCAGGAGTCATTTCAGGATGCCATGTCGCGGATCTCATTTGCGGCGGTCATTTTTTCTTTTTCTGCCATGAGAAGTGAGCGCAGAGAGGGATTATCTTGCCTGACTGAACTGGCGATTAAGTTTCCGCGTACCCGGCGTTTAGTTATTGCGGATGATGATATTGAAGCTCGGCTGATTGGTTCATTGTCGCCATCACCGCTGGACGGTGTATTAAGTAAAGCGTCAACGCTGGAGATTTTTCATCAGGAACTCTTTTTGTCATTAAATGGTGTACGTCAGGCGACCGACCGACTGAACAATCAGTGGTACATTAACCAAAGCCGGACGTTAAGCCCGACGGAGAGAGAAATATTGCGCTTTATGTCGCGTGGCTACTCAATGACACAAATTGCCGAGCAGCTTAAACGCAATATCAAAACGATCCGTGCACATAAATTTAATGTGATGTCGAAACTGGGCGTCAGTTCTGATGCAGGGTTGTTGGAGGCCGCAGATATTCTGTTATGTATGCGGCATTGCGAAGCAAGTAATGTGTTGCATCCCTATTAATCCGCATTATGCCGGGTTTACTTCCCCGGCAGTGCTTTCATTTCAGCGTACAATCGCCACATTGCTGCACATCCGGTAAGCGATAACGCTGGCAGCAAGTGCGGCGCACCAGCAGGCCATCGCGCAGTACCACGGTACGCCAGAGTGGATTATCTTCACCGTTCGTGAGCGTTTTCTCAAAAAAGAGGGCATGGCGCAGCGATTCAACCGTCGCCTCGCCGAGCAGTTGCTTCATCTCAGTAAGATACCAGTTGATCAAATAACCGGTATTACTCCAGATAAGTTTGCCGTTGATCTCTCCGGTCGCTTCTAGTGCCTGCACAACCGGAACCAGCGCCTGGCTGATTAACCTTTCCATTCGCTGCTGCGGCGAATGTGGTGTTGCGTTTTTATCTTCACACACATCGACCCAGAAACAGGCGGCACGGCCGGTTTCGTGAAACTCAGCATGGAAATGTTCCGGCGACACATCTAATGCCTTTTCCTGCGTCAGTAGCGCCAGCATTAATGGTGGCACCATCAGGCCGATATACCATTGTGCCCATAGTGAGATCAGCGGTTTGTTCTCGCGGATCATCGTTGGTTGGTTGCGATAGATATGATCGGAATAGACCGCGAGTAGAGAACTTAGCGCATTCGGTGATGACCATTGCGCCAGCGTCATGGCGTTAAGCGGAGCGGGTTCATCCAGGCGGATAAACTCCAGCAAATGTTCACGATGTTCGGCGATCGTCGCACGTACGGCTTGTGCAAGCCCAGCATCCTGTGGCTGGAGATGCGTTCGCCAGATAACATCTTCATAGAGCGGTGCGGAACGATAGGCCATAATCGGGATAGTAATCTAAATGATAATGATTGCTAATCCTAGCGATAGGTTTACCCGATAGCAAGGGATTTCTCTGGCTTGCAAATGATAAAAATTATCATATGATATTGGTTATCATTATCAATGAAAGAGATGAAACCATGTTGCAACGTACGCTGGGCAGTGGCTGGGGAGTGTTGCTGCCAGGATTGCTGATTGCAGGGCTGATGTATGCGGATTTATCACCGGATCAGTGGCGGATTGTCATTCTGATGGGATTAGTATTGACGTCGGTGATGCTGTATCACAAACAGTTACGGCATTACGTTTTGCTACCATCGTGCCTGGCGCTTATTGCTGCCATCATGCTGATGATAATGAATTTGAATCAGGGATGAAAAATCAAGGAAGAAACAAGAAAGGAAGTAAAGATAATTGGTGCGAGGGGGGGGACTTGAACCCCCACGTCCGTAAGGACACTAACACCTGAAGCTAGCGCGTCTACCAATTCCGCCACCTTCGCATACCATCAATTCTTAAAAAGAATTGCTACCACGGAGGCGCATTCTAGTGGTTTTCAGCTTTTCGTCAATAGTTAATTATCGCCGGAGGTGTAATTGCTGGAAAAATGTCCATCAGGAAACTAGCGTGCAGGTTTGGTAGGCATGCGGGGGCAGATGCCAGATGCGACGCTGGCGCGTCTTATCTGGCCTACGAAGGGCTAACGTGCAGGTTTTGTAGGTCGGATAAGGCGTTCACGCCGCATCCGACACGGTATTCGGCGAGATAATTAACCTTTCTTCGCCTGGCGGGTCATAATGGCGCGATACACCTTGAAACGCCCGGTTTGCGCAATCACTTCATGGAAGCCAAATGTCTCATCCAGCACGTCCGGGTAAGGCAGGAAGGCGTTCGCTACAATTCGCAGCTCGCCGCCGCTATTAAGATGACGCACCGCGCCGCGAATCAGCGTTTGCGCCGCATCCAGGCTGGTTTGCATCCCATCGTGGAACGGCGGGTTGGAGATGATCATATCAAAACGACCTTTCACCTCGGAAAAGACGTTGCTGGCAAAGACTTCACCTTCAACACAGTTGGCCGCAAGTGTTGCGCGGCTGGCTTCTACCGCTGGCGCAGAGACATCGCACAAGGTGAGACGAATTTTCGGCGAATGGCGCGCAAAGGCAACTGAAAGCACCCCCGCGCCACAGCCGACATCCAGCACTTTACCTTTCGTGTGCGGAGTTAACGTCGAGAGCAGCAACTGGCTACCGACATCCAGACCGTCGCGGCTAAACACGCCAGGCAGCGTTTTGACCGTCAGGCCATCGACGCTGTATTCGCCCCAGAATTTATCGGCATCAAATACCGGCTGTTTTTCCAGACGACCAAAATAGAGGCCACAGCGACGAGCGCTGTCGACTTTATTCAACGGCGCATAATCTGCCAGCATCTGCTCGGCGCTGCGCACGCCGCTGCGGTTCTCGCCAACGACAAAAATATCCGTCCCCACCGGCAGCAGAGAAAGTAAATTCATCAACTGGAACTGGGCTTCCGGTTTGTTCTTCGGCCAGTAGTAAATCAGCGTATCGCAATCTGCGACGTCATCCGCCGTGGCGACCAGACTGAAACGGGCGTTATCCCCCATCTGGCGGCTTAATACCTGCCAGTGGTGGAATTGCTGGGTATGAGCACGGCTGGCCGCGGTATCTAAACGCGCGGGCAGGTCATCCTGTAAGTCTCCGGCAAACAGAATACGGCTTTGTTCGAAATCATCACTGTGACGCAGCAAGACTTCACTTGCCGGGGTAAATGCAGACATGGAATGCTCCTCAATTGATACTGGCGGCGATTATAGCCATATGTTGGCGCGGTATCGACGAATTTGCTATATTTGCGCCCCTGACAACAGGAGCGATTCGCTATGACATCCCGACGAGACTGGCAGTTACAGCAACTGGGCATTACCCAGTGGTCGCTGCGTCGCCCTGGCGCGTTGCAGGGGGAGATTGCCATTGCGATCCCGGCACACGTCCGTCTGGTGATGGTGGCAAACGATCTTCCCGCCCTGACCGATCCTTTAGTGAGCGATGTTCTGCGCGCATTAACCGTCAGCCCCGATCAAGTGCTGCAACTGACGCCAGAAAAAATCGCGATGCTGCCGCAAGGCAGTCGCTGCAACAGCTGGCGGTTGGGTACTGACGAACCGCTATCACTGGAAGGCGCTCAGGTGGCATCACCGGCGCTCACCGAATTACGGGCAAACCCAACGGCACGCGCCGCGTTATGGCAACAAATTTGCACATATGAACACGATTTCTTCCCTCGAAACGACTGATTTACCAGCGGCTTACCACATTGAACAACGCGCCCACGCCTTTCCGTGGAGTGAAAAAACCTTTGCCAGCAACCAGGGCGAGCGTTATCTCAACTTTCAGTTAACGCAAAACGGCAAAATGGCGGCGTTTGCGATTACGCAAGTGGTGCTGGATGAAGCTACATTGTTCAATATTGCGGTCGATCCTGACTATCAGCGTCAGGGATTGGGAAGGGTGCTGCTGGAACATCTGATCGACGAACTGGAAAAACGCGGCGTGGCGACACTATGGCTGGAAGTCCGTGCCTCAAATGCTGCCGCCATTGCCCTGTACGAAAGTTTAGGCTTTAACGAGGCGACGATTCGCCGCAATTACTACCCCACCACGGACGGTCGCGAAGACGCCATCATCATGGCGTTGCCAATCAGTATGTAAGACAAGGTGGAATAATGAAGTGGGACTGGATTTTCTTTGATGCCGATGAAACGCTGTTTACCTTTGACTCATTCACCGGCCTGCAGCGGATGTTTCTTGATTACAGCGTCACCTTTACCGCTGAAGATTTTCAGGACTATCAGGCCGTTAACAAGCCACTGTGGGTGGATTATCAAAACGGCGCGATCACTTCATTACAGCTTCAGCACGGGCGTTTTGAGAGCTGGGCCGAACGGCTGAAAGTTGAAGCAGGCTTGCTTAACGATGCCTTTATTAATGCGATGGCGGAAATCTGCACGCCGCTGCCGGGCGCGGTTTCTCTGCTTAACGCCATTCGTGGCAACGCCAAAATCGGCATCATCACCAACGGCTTTAGCGCCTTGCAGCAAGTGCGTCTGGAACGCACGGGCCTGCGTGATTACTTCGATTTGCTGGTGATTTCCGAAGAAGTTGGCGTTGCCAAACCGAATAAGAAAATTTTCGATTATGCGCTGGAACAGGCGGGCAATCCTGACCGTTCACGCGTGCTGATGGTTGGCGACACTGCCGAGTCCGATATTCTCGGTGGCATCAACGCCGGGCTTGCGACCTGCTGGCTGAATGCGCACCATCGCGAGCAACCAGAAGGCATCGCGCCCACCTGGACCGTTTCTTCGTTGCACGAACTGGAGCAGCTCCTGTGTAAACACTGATTGCCTCCCCCCCGTTGATGGGTAAAATAGCCGCAATTTTTCGTTTTCAACAAGCGCGGCGCGATGCCGCTTACTCAAGAAGAAAGAATTATGACGTTGTCTCCTTATTTGCAAGAGGTGGCGAAGCGCCGCACTTTTGCCATTATTTCTCACCCGGATGCCGGTAAGACTACCATCACCGAGAAGGTGCTGCTGTTCGGACAGGCCATTCAGACCGCCGGTACAGTAAAAGGCCGTGGTTCCAACCAGCACGCTAAGTCGGACTGGATGGAGATGGAAAAGCAGCGTGGGATCTCCATTACTACGTCTGTGATGCAGTTTCCGTATCACGATTGCCTGGTTAACCTGCTCGACACCCCGGGGCACGAAGACTTCTCGGAAGATACCTATCGTACCCTGACGGCGGTGGACTGCTGCCTGATGGTTATCGACGCTGCAAAAGGTGTTGAAGATCGTACCCGTAAGCTGATGGAAGTTACCCGTCTGCGCGACACGCCGATCCTCACCTTTATGAACAAACTTGACCGTGATATCCGCGACCCGATGGAACTGCTCGATGAAGTTGAGAACGAGCTGAAAATCGGCTGCGCACCGATCACCTGGCCGATTGGCTGCGGCAAGCTGTTTAAAGGCGTTTACCACCTTTATAAAGACGAAACCTATCTCTATCAGAGCGGTAAAGGCCACACGATTCAGGAAGTCCGTATTGTTAAAGGGCTGAATAACCCGGATCTCGACGCTGCGGTTGGTGAAGATCTGGCACAGCAGCTACGTGACGAACTGGAACTGGTGAAAGGCGCGTCTAACGAGTTCGACAAAGAACTGTTCCTTGCGGGCGAAATCACTCCGGTATTCTTCGGTACTGCGCTGGGTAACTTCGGTGTTGATCATATGCTGGATGGCCTGGTGGAGTGGGCTCCTGCGCCGATGCCGCGTCAGACTGATACCCGTACCGTAGAGGCGAGCGAAGACAAATTTACCGGCTTCGTATTTAAAATTCAGGCCAACATGGACCCGAAACACCGCGACCGCGTGGCGTTTATGCGCGTAGTATCCGGTAAATATGAAAAAGGCATGAAGCTGCGCCAGGTGCGTACTGCGAAAGATGTGGTTATCTCCGACGCGCTGACCTTTATGGCGGGCGACCGTTCGCACGTTGAAGAAGCGTATCCGGGCGATATCCTCGGCCTGCACAACCACGGCACTATTCAGATCGGCGACACCTTTACCCAGGGTGAGATGATGAAGTTCACCGGTATTCCGAACTTCGCACCAGAACTGTTCCGTCGTATCCGCCTGAAAGATCCGCTGAAGCAAAAACAGCTGCTCAAAGGGCTGGTACAGCTTTCCGAAGAGGGCGCGGTGCAGGTGTTCCGTCCGATCTCCAACAACGATTTGATCGTTGGTGCTGTTGGTGTGCTGCAGTTTGATGTGGTGGTATCGCGCCTGAAGAGCGAATACAACGTTGAAGCAGTATATGAATCAGTCAACGTTGCCACTGCCCGCTGGGTAGAATGTGCGGACGCGAAGAAATTCGAAGAGTTCAAGCGTAAGAACGAAAGCCAACTGGCGCTTGATGGCGGCGATAACCTCGCTTACATCGCTACCAGCATGGTCAACCTGCGCCTGGCGCAGGAACGTTATCCCGACGTTCAGTTCCACCAGACCCGCGAGCATTAATTCTTGCCTCCAGGGCGCGGTAGCCGCTGCGCCCTGTCAATTTCCCTTCCTTATTAGCCGCTTACGGAATGTTCTTAAAACATTCACTTTTGCTTATGTTTTCGCTGATATCCCGAGCGGTTTCAAAATTGTGATCTATATTTAACAAAGTAATGACATTTCTGACGGCGTTAAATACCGTTCAATGCGTAGATATCAGTATCTAAAGCCGTCGATTGTCATTCTACCGATATTAATAACTGATTCAGAGGCTGTAATGGTCGTTATTCATCACCCATCGCTTTTGTGATGGCGACCATTGACTTCTGTAGAGGGTGAAGTCTCTCCCTATTCAGCAATGCAACCTCGTGTTGCCAGGCTCAAATTACGAGCAAACATACAGGAATAAATCGATGACTATGACAAGACTGAAGATTTCGAAAACTCTGCTGGCTGTAATGTTGACCTCTGCCGTCGCGACCGGCTCTGCCTACGCGGAAAACAACGCACAGACTACCAATGAAAGCGCAGGGCAAAAAGTCGATAGCTCTATGAATAAAGTCGGTAATTTCATGGATGACAGCGCCATCACCGCGAAAGTGAAGGCGGCGCTGGTGGATCATGACAACATCAAGAGCACCGATATCTCTGTCAAAACCGATCAAAAAGTCGTGACCCTGAGCGGTTTCGTTGAAAGCCAGGCTCAGGCCGAAGAGGCAGTGAAAGTGGCGAAAGGCGTTGAAGGGGTGACCTCTGTCAGCGACAAACTGCACGTTCGCGACGCTAAAGAAGGCTCGGTGAAGGGCTACGCGGGTGACACCGCCACCACCAGTGAAATCAAAGCCAAACTGCTGGCGGACGATATCGTCCCTTCCCGTCATGTGAAAGTTGAAACCACCGACGGCGTGGTTCAGCTCTCCGGTACCGTCGATTCCCAGGCACAGAGCGACCGTGCTGAAAGTATCGCCAAAGCGGTAGATGGTGTGAAAAGCGTTAAAAATGATCTGAAAACTAAGTAATTCGTCGTAATTCGTCCTCCCGAACTTTGTCGGGAGGCGCGATGTGCACCACACTAAAAATATCGCATTGAGTGATTTTCACGCTCATATCAAGCGGTGACATTAACTATGGTAAAGGAGACGCTTATGTTTCGTTGGGGCATCATATTTCTGGTTATCGCGTTAATCGCCGCCGCACTTGGGTTTGGTGGTCTGGCCGGTACCGCTGCAGGCGCAGCTAAAATTGTCTTTGTCGTCGGGATTATTCTGTTCCTGGTGAGTTTGTTCATGGGCCGAAAACGACCCTAGATTTCAGACCATTAAGAAAATTTTATCCAAAGCCAGTCCAGCGGACTGGCTTTTGCGGTTTTAGCGAATAATAAATTGCGTTACTTTGTCATTCTTTCACAACAAAAACAGGAAGGCAGAGGTGGGGCAGCGAATACCTGTAACGCTTGGTAATATTGCGCCGTTGTCGCTAAGGCCGTTCCAGCCTGGACGAATAGCTCTGGTGTGCGAAGGCGGCGGACAGCGTGGAATTTTCACGGCTGGCGTGCTGGATGAGTTTATGCGCGCGCAGTTTAATCCTTTCGATCTTTATCTCGGCACATCTGCCGGGGCGCAGAACCTCTCGGCGTTTATCTGCAATCAGCCCGGTTACGCGCGCAAAGTCATCATG
>NZ_CAOLGM010000152.1:0-9011 GCF_948475835.1 uncultured Escherichia sp.
CCGCTATTTCTTTAATCAGCGAAGATCCCCTCGCTGATTAAAATATTTAGAGAAAGACAGGGAAGGCGGAATGATGGCACTGATATGACAAAGTGAATTCCGTATTCAAACATAAGGAACCCGCAAAAAGGCTACAGTTGCCTACTGGCTGACCAAAGGGGACCGCGTGGGTATAACCTTCCTGCTGGCATGCGCGATCGGCGATCCCGCGACTGACATAACGATCGGTATGGGCATGCTGCAAAAAAGCCTGGTCATAAACTAACCGTACAATACCTGTTGCCGCGTCAACTTCGCTCACATGGGCTTGGCGAGTAACCGTACACCCCGCCAGCGTTATTAATGAAAGAGTCAGAATCAGAAGTCTCATGGTCCAGCCAGAAGAGTAAGAGAAAGCACTATTTTACGCGTTACAGTGCTGCGACAATGGCCGGAAAAGACGCCTGGCAGGCGCTATTTCTTGCCATCTGTAGGTGTCAGAAATAGGGGGGCTGTTTTTTGATTATCATTTTTATAACATTAAAGGGGTATTTATGTGATTTGTATCACATAAAGATTGATTTTTGTGATGGTTGTCATATTATAAGCGCAAAGACAATAACACCTGTATAACAAATGGTCGGAGTGCCGCGATGAAACTGCGCAAAATCCTGAAAAGTATGTTCAATAACTATTGCAAGACGTTCAAAGACGTACCGCCAGGCAATATGTTCCGATAACAAAAAACCTGCTCCGGCAGGTTTTTTTGTGTCCTGATGACGGTGGATGTGACTATCGCTGAAGATGTGAAGCCGCTACTATAACGGCTTTCAAAATGCTATCAGGAGTTTACGATGTCCCAGCCGCTGAATGCCGATCAGGAACTGGTTTCTGATGTGGTTGCTTGCCAGTTGGTTATCAAACAAATTCTGGATGTTCTCGATGTAATCGCGCCCGTTGAAGTTCGTGAAAAAATGTCCAGTCAGCTGAAGAATATCGACTTTACTAACCATCCCGCCGCCGCAGACCCGGTCACCATGCGGGCAATCCAAAAAGCCATCGCGCTTATTGAACTCAAGTTTACCCCACAGGGTGAATCCCATTAAAAAAACCGCTGCTTCAAACAGATGAGGCAGCGGTTTCTCAAAACCTTCATCGGCGCAATGCATTAGCGCCGATGATGATCAATGCAGCTGGTGTGACACGACATTCAGAACATGTTGGTCGGTCTGCACAGGGCACATACCCGCAAGTTTCGCACTGCGCACTTCATCAAGAATGGTTTGCAGCAACAGACCATCATGCTGCTGTTCTTTTTCCAGATCGCGCAGGAAATTGACGGTTGAATCATCATTCAGTTCTTTCGCTTCATCGGCTAACTGTGCCAACGTACTAGAACGTTGCTCGTATTCTTCCATCGTTTTTTGGAACAGTTCTTCCAGAGAGTTCAGTTTTTCACCGGGAACATCAATGGCTTTAACGATGGGGGTAGCGCCGACACTCTTCATAAAGTTAAACATGCGCATCATTTGGGTCACATTACTCTGTGCCTGGGCGCGAAGGAAAGTGGCGGTGCCGTTCAGACTCTGTTCAGAACACCAGTTACTCAGGTGAAGGTAGAGATTGGATGCGTAAAACTCGCGGTTCATTTGAGAGTTGAGTTTGAGAAGCATTCCAGCGGTTGCCATACCTAATATCCTTATATCCAGAAGTGGAGAGGTGCAAGATAAATCAAAACACCATAATTACTGTTTGCAGAATAATTCCTTTCTGCCGGTCCGAAATGTGATCGTGGAGTCAATTCTGACGATGATCTGAAATAAGAATAACGTCTGAACGGGTATAAGAAAATGCTTAAATCATCAAGTTTATATATTTTTACATTTCATTGATGAAATCAATGTAACTGCAATGAATTTTAATGATAGTGCTTTTTGTATCTTGTTGATATTAATCAATGAATTTGAATTCATGATGAAGTGATGATTTTATAAAACGTTTTTTCATTTTTGCGAGATGGCTCTCATTATACGTGTTCTGTTAATTAATGAGCACAGTGATAATTAATGACGAAATGAATGACGTGCATTTTCCACATCTTTGAGTTGCGGTTATTACACCATTTCAAAAACTCAACGCCAGGTAATGCGGCCTATTGACTGGTTAAAAAGAAGACATCCCGCATGGGTACCAAAGACAACAAGGATTTCCAGGCTAATCTTATGGATTAATCTGCTGTGCATTCGACAATTTGTCTGACAAATTGGCTTTCCCTTATGTCTTTTCCCGCTAAATTTATGCACGTTCTCACTGTAATTCTGCGATGTGATATTGCTCTCCTATGGAGAATTAATTTCTCGCTAAAACTATGTCAACACGGTCACTTATCTTTTAGTTAAAAGGTAATGCTTTGTTTTCCGATTAATTTAACGAAAGTCATTCGTTTTTGCCCTACACAAAACGACACTAAAGCTGGAGAGAACCATGCACAAATTTACTAAAGCCCTGGCAGCCATTGGTCTGGCAGCCGTTATGTCACAATCCGCTATGGCGGAGAACCTGAAGCTCGGTTTTCTGGTGAAGCAACCGGAAGAGCCGTGGTTCCAGACCGAATGGAAGTTTGCCGATAAAGCCGGGAAGGATTTAGGGTTTGAGGTTATTAAGATTGCCGTGCCGGATGGCGAAAAAACATTGAACGCGATCGACAGCCTGGCTGCCAGTGGCGCAAAAGGTTTCGTTATTTGTACTCCGGACCCCAAACTCGGCTCTGCCATCGTCGCGAAAGCGCGTGGCTACGATATGAAAGTCATTGCCGTGGATGACCAGTTTGTTAACGCCAAAGGTAAGCCAATGGATACCGTTCCGCTGGTGATGATGGCGGCGACTAAAATTGGCGAACGTCAGGGTCAGGAACTGTATAAAGAGATGCAGAAACGTGGCTGGGATGTCAAAGAAAGCGCGGTGATGGCGATTACCGCCAACGAACTGGATACGGCACGTCGCCGTACAACGGGTTCTATGGATGCGCTGAAAGCGGCCGGATTCCCGGAAAAACAAATTTATCAGGTACCTACCAAATCTAACGACATCCCGGGGGCATTTGACGCTGCCAACTCAATGCTGGTTCAACATCCGGAAGTTAAACATTGGCTGATCGTCGGTATGAACGACAGCACCGTGCTGGGCGGCGTACGCGCGACGGAAGGTCAGGGCTTTAAAGCTGCCGATATCATCGGCATTGGCATTAACGGTGTGGATGCGGTGAGCGAACTGTCTAAAGCACAGGCAACCGGCTTCTACGGTTCCCTGCTGCCAAGCCCGGACGTACATGGCTATAAATCCAGCGAAATGCTTTACAACTGGGTAGCAAAAGACGTTGAACCGCCAAAATTTACCGAAGTTACCGACGTGGTGCTGATCACGCGTGACAACTTTAAAGAAGAACTGGAGAAAAAAGGTTTAGGCGGTAAGTAATTTGCCGGAAAAATTCCCCTCTGCATGATGCAGAGGGGGTGTGAACGACCAGTGATTCACGGAGACGTTATGCAACAGTCTACCCCGTATCTCTCATTTCGCGGCATCGGTAAAACGTTTCCCGGCGTTAAGGCGCTGACGGATATTAGTTTTGACTGCTATGCCGGTCAGGTTCATGCGTTGATGGGTGAAAATGGCGCAGGAAAATCAACTCTCTTAAAAATCCTCAGCGGCAACTATGCGCCAACCACGGGTTCTGTAGTGATTAATGGGCAGGAAATGTCCTTTTCCGACACGACCGCAGCACTTAACGCGGGTGTGGCGATTATTTACCAGGAACTGCATCTCGTGCCGGAAATGACCGTCGCGGAAAACATCTATCTCGGCCAGCTGCCGCATAAAGGCGGCATTGTGAATCGCTCATTGCTGAATTATGAGGCGGGTTTACAACTTAAACATCTTGGTATGGATATTGACCCGGACACGCCGCTGAAATATCTCTCCATTGGTCAGTGGCAGATGGTTGAAATCGCCAAGGCGCTGGCGCGTAACGCTAAAATTATCGCCTTTGATGAGCCAACCAGCTCCCTTTCTGCCCGCGAAATCGACAATCTTTTCCGCGTTATTCGTGAACTGCGAAAAGAGGGGCGGGTGATCTTATACGTTTCTCACCGTATGGAAGAAATATTTGCCCTCAGCGATGCCATCACTGTCTTTAAAGATGGACGTTATGTCAAAACCTTTACCGATATGCAGCAGGTTGACCACGACGCGCTGGTGCAGGCGATGGTCGGGCGCGACATTGGCGATATCTACGGCTGGCAACCTCGTAGTTATGGCGAGGAGCGCCTGCGTCTTGATGCTGTGAAAGCACCAGGCGTGCGTACGCCAATAAGTCTGGCGGTTCGCAGTGGTGAAATTGTTGGGCTGTTTGGTCTGGTAGGGGCGGGGCGTAGCGAATTAATGAAAGGCTTGTTTGGCGGGACGCAAATCACCGCCGGTCAGGTTTATATCGACCAACAGCCGATCGATATTCGTAAACCGAGCCACGCCATTGCCGCAGGCATGATGCTCTGCCCGGAAGATCGCAAAGCGGAAGGCATTATTCCCGTGCACTCCGTTCGCGACAATATCAACATCAGTGCCAGACGTAAACATGTGCTCGGCGGTTGTGTAATCAACAACGGTTGGGAAGAAAACAATGCCGATCACCACATTCGTTCGCTCAACATCAAAACGCCGGGCGCTGAGCAACTGATCATGAATCTCTCAGGCGGAAATCAGCAAAAAGCCATTCTGGGCCGCTGGTTATCGGAAGAGATGAAGGTCATTTTGCTGGATGAACCTACGCGCGGCATTGATGTTGGTGCTAAGCACGAAATATATAACGTAATTTATGCGCTGGCGGCGCAGGGTGTGGCGGTGCTGTTTGCCTCCAGCGACTTACCTGAAGTCCTCGGCGTTGCCGACCGGATTGTGGTGATGCGGGAAGGTGAAATCGCCGGTGAATTGTTACACGAGCAGGCAGATGAGCGTCAGGCACTGAGCCTTGCGATGCCTAAAGTCAGCCAGGCAGTTGCCTGAGTAAGGAGAGTATGATGTCTTCTGTTTCTACATCGGGTTCTGGCGCACCTAAGTCGTCATTCAGCTTCGGGCGTATCTGGGATCAGTACGGCATGCTGGTGGTGTTTGCGGTGCTCTTTATCGCCTGTGCCATTTTTGTCCCAAATTTTGCCACCTTCATTAATATGAAAGGGTTGGGCCTGGCAATTTCCATGTCGGGGATGGTGGCGTGTGGCATGTTGTTCTGCCTTGCTTCCGGTGACTTTGACCTTTCTGTCGCCTCCGTAATTGCCTGTGCGGGTGTCACCACGGCGGTGGTTATCAACCTGACTGAAAGCCTGTGGATTGGCGTGGCAGCGGGGTTGCTGCTTGGCATTCTCTGTGGCCTGGTCAATGGCTTTGTTATCGCCAAACTGAAAATAAATGCTCTGATCACAACACTGGCAACGATGCAGATTGTTCGAGGTCTGGCGTACATCATTTCAGACGGTAAAGCGGTCGGTATCGAAGATGAAAGCTTCTTTGCCCTTGGTTACGCTAACTGGTTCGGTCTGCCTGCGCCAATCTGGCTCACCGTCGCGTGTCTGATTATCTTTGGTTTGTTGCTGAATAAAACCACCTTTGGTCGTAACACCCTGGCGATTGGCGGGAACGAAGAGGCTGCGCGTCTGGCGGGTGTACCGGTTGTTCGCACCAAAATTATTATCTTTGTTCTCTCTGGCCTGGTATCTGCGATAGCCGGAATTATTCTGGCTTCACGTATGACTAGTGGGCAGCCAATGACGTCGATTGGTTATGAGCTTATTGTTATCTCCGCCTGCGTTTTAGGTGGCGTTTCTCTGAAAGGTGGCATCGGAAAAATCTCATATGTGGTGGCGGGTATCTTAATTTTAGGCACCGTGGAAAACGCCATGAACCTGCTTAATATTTCTCCTTTCGCGCAGTACGTGGTTCGCGGCTTAATCCTGCTGGCAGCGGTGATCTTCGACCGTTACAAGCAAAAAGCGAAACGCACTGTCTGATGCTTTTTTCCACAACAATTTAACGTTTTTTCCCACCACAGCCAGCCGCCACAACGGTTGGCTGTTCTTCATTGCAAATGGCGACCCCCGTCACACTGTCTATACTTACATGTCTGTAAAGCGCGTTCTGCGCAAAACAATAAGAAAAGAGAAGGAGGAGAGCCGGGTGACAGAACCGTTAACCGAAACCCCTGAACTATCCGCGAAATATGCCTGGTTTTTTGATCTTGATGGAACGCTGGCGGAAATCAAACCGCATCCCGATCAGGTCGTCGTGCCTGACAACATTCTGCAAGGACTACAGCTACTGGCAACCGCAAGTGATGGTGCATTGGCATTGATATCAGGGCGCTCAATGGTGGAGCTTGACGCACTGGCAAAACCTTATCGCTTCCCGTTAGCGGGCGTGCATGGGGCGGAGCGCCGTGACATCAATGGTAAAACGCATATCGTTCATCTGCCGGATGCGATTGCGCGTGATATTAGCGTGCAACTGCATACAGTCATCGCTCAGTATCCCGGCGCGGAGCTGGAGGCGAAAGGGATGGCTTTTGCGCTGCATTATCGTCAGGCTCCGCAGCATGAAGACGCATTAATGACATTAGCGCAACGTATTACTCAGATCTGGCCACAAATGGCGTTACAGCAGGGAAAGTGTGTTGTCGAGATCAAACCGAGAGGTACCAGTAAAGGTGAGGCAATTGCAGCTTTTATGCAGGAAGCTCCCTTTATCGGGCGAACGCCCGTATTTCTGGGCGATGATTTAACCGATGAATCTGGCTTCGCAGTCGTTAACCGACTGGGCGGAATGTCAGTGAAAATTGGCACAGGTGCAACTCAGGCATCATGGCGACTGGCGGGTGTGCCGGATGTCTGGAGCTGGCTTGAAATGATAACCACCGCATTACAACAAAAAAGAGAAAATAACAGGAGTGATGACTATGAGTCGTTTAGTCGTAGTATCTAACCGGATTGCACCACCAGACGAGCACGCCGCCAGTGCCGGTGGCCTTGCCGTTGGCATACTGGGGGCACTGAAAGCCGCAGGCGGACTGTGGTTTGGCTGGAGTGGTGAAACAGGGAATGAGGATCAGCCACTAAAAAAGGTGAAAAAAGGTAACATTACGTGGGCCTCTTTTAACCTCAGCGAACAGGACCTTGACGAATACTACAACCAATTCTCCAATGCCGTTCTCTGGCCCGCTTTTCATTATCGGCTCGATCTGGTGCAATTTCAGCGTCCTGCCTGGGACGGCTATCTACGCGTAAATGCGTTGCTGGCAGATAAATTACTGCCGCTGTTGCAAGACGATGACATTATCTGGATCCACGATTATCACCTGTTGCCATTTGCGCATGAATTACGCAAACGGGGAGTGAATAATCGCATTGGTTTCTTTCTGCATATTCCTTTCCCGACACCGGAAATCTTCAACGCGCTGCCGACATATGACACCTTGCTTGAACAGCTTTGTGATTATGATTTGCTGGGTTTCCAGACAGAAAACGATCGTCTGGCGTTCCTGGATTGTCTTTCTAACCTGACCCGCGTCACGACACGTAGCGCAAAAAGCCATACAGCCTGGGGCAAAGCATTTCGAACAGAAGTCTACCCGATCGGCATTGAACCGAAAGAAATAGCCAAACAGGCTGCCGGGCCACTGCCGCCAAAACTGGCGCAACTTAAAGCGGAACTGAAAAACGTACAAAATATCTTTTCTGTCGAACGGCTGGATTATTCCAAAGGTTTGCCAGAGCGTTTTCTCGCCTATGAAGCGTTGCTGGAAAAATATCCGCAGCATCATGGTAAAATTCGTTATACCCAGATTGCACCAACGTCGCGTGGTGATGTGCAAGCCTATCAGGATATTCGTCATCAGCTCGAAAATGAAGCTGGACGAATTAATGGTAAATACGGGCAATTAGGCTGGACGCCGCTTTATTATTTGAATCAGCATTTTGACCGTAAATTACTGATGAAAATATTCCGCTACTCTGACGTGGGCTTAGTGACGCCACTGCGTGACGGGATGAACCTGGTAGCAAAAGAGTATGTTGCTGCTCAGGACCCAGCCAACCCGGGCGTTCTTGTTCTTTCGCAATTTGCGGGAGCGGCAAACGAGTTAACGTCGGCGTTAATTGTTAACCCCTACGATCGTGACGAAGTTGCAGCTGCGCTGGATCGTGCATTGACTATGTCGCTGGCGGAACGTATTTCCCGTCATGCAGAAATGCTGGACGTTATCGTGAAAAACGATATTAACCACTGGCAGGAGTGCTTCATTAGCGACCTAAAGCAGATAGTTCCGCGAAGCGCGGAAAGCCAGCAGCGCGATAAAGTTGCTACCTTTCCAAAGCTTGCGTAGGAGCGGTTAATCTCCCGTAAGTGGAACTAACAGCACATCGACCTCACTTGAGGCAATAACTCTTTTCGCCGAGCAGGATGCTCGCGAAAAGAAACTGTGATTGTGATTACCGCAAATCACCAAATCGAAATGATGTTTGTGACATACTTCCAGAATATGTTCGCTTAACTCACCGTAGGCAATAAACGTCTTGTCAACGGGATACCCCGCATCCTGAATTAACTTATCAAGAAAGCTTTGCGTTTCTTCTTGCATCACGCTGCGTAAATCTTCAAGCATCGGCGCGGCTAATTGATTGTACATTTCCGGGTCGGAAGCGAGAGTAATTAAACTGATGTGTCCCTTTACTGGCCTGGCGATAGATACCGCTTTTGCCAGCAGTTGCTGACTTTCCGGTGTAACCGCAACAGCGACAAGAATATTGCTATAGCTCATAACCTGTTCCTTATTCTGTGAACTTCAGGTGACATTAAAGCTTTACTCCTAATGGAGAAACGACGCAATCCCAACTCGGTCAAACAGGTAAATATTAGTCTGATTATTAGTAAAGACAATTAATCAATCACTCCCGGTGATCATATAATTTCAAATGTAATTATAAGAAAAT
>NZ_CAOLGM010000153.1:0-8671 GCF_948475835.1 uncultured Escherichia sp.
ATGCGGACTGCAGGCAGAGAAAACTGGCCGATTTTCTCTGCACTGGAGGGATAATACAAGGCCTGATAAGCGAAGCGCATCAGGCAGTTTTGCGTTTGTCAGCAGTCTCAAGCGGCGCAGTTACGCCGCCTTTGTAGGAATTAATCGCCGGATGCAAGGTTCACGCCGCATCTGGCAAACATCCTCACTTACACATCCCGATAACTCCCCAACCGATAACCACGCTCAGCAATTGCATATTTCAACGACGCTGATGTCAGCACTTCCAGCTCCGTTAACCGTGGGAAACAGTAAGCACTCTGACGGATAGTATTATCGATAAACGCCGGATGACACATCACCTCCAGCGAACGATCACCCCGATGGCTTGCGTCATCCAGCACTTGCAGGAACAGTGCCTCGCTAATCTCTTCACCATAAAACGCGCTACTGAATCCCTGAGAACTGCGCAGATTAGCCGGTAAATCACCAGCGTTAGATAGCGGCTGACGGTCGATGCGCAACGCAATCCCCTCTTCAGCCGCAAACCTGGCAACAATCGGGAAAATCTGCGGGAACATATGCACATGATGATGGCTATCAAGATGCGTAGGTTTGCGTCCAAATAGCTCAATGAAACGCAAATACTGACTGGCAAGCTCCTGAGTAATTTCTTCCAGCGGTAAAGCATCTTCTTCTGCCAACTGCCAGATCCATTTTCCCAGCACACCATCGCGGGTTAACCCCGGCATAGCTGTCAGTGGCTTGCCCATAGTAAGGACAAAGTGCATCCCTATGGCCAGACTCGGTTCATCACGACTCAACTGCACCGCATGGTCAATAGCCTGCCCATTCACCAGCGCCGTCGTTGATGTGACAATCCCATTGCGACAGGCCTCGATAATGCCGTAGTTCTGACCTTTGCTTAAGCCAAAATCATCGGCATTAACAATCAGTAAGCGTTCCATAATCAGCCTCGGTTAATGTGCTTTTTTAAGCTCTGCGATGCAGTCGGCAAAATTTGGCAGCCATTTCTCGTGCGCCAGAATCATCTCGCGTGCCAGCAGCTCAGCATCGCGATCGGAATGCACCAACGGACTAAGGTTTAGCGCCAGTAACACATCGTTAAATTCTCCGCTAAGTGCGGCGTTGCTGGCAGCAATCTCGAAGCCTTTAATGGTGTGAATCAGCCCCATCACTTTATCATCGAAATGCGTAATGCGCGGATGTGGCGTCGCGCCATCGCGCCCCAGCTTACAGGTCATTTCTACCGCCCAGTCTGCCGGAATATTATCAATATGCCCATGATGCGGGATATTAACGTAATGTTCAGCTTGCTTGTCGTTGTAGATAGCGTTGATCACTTCGCACGCTGCATCAGAGTAATAAGCCCCACCGCGCTGTTCCAGTTCTTTCGGCTTAACTTTCAACTCCGGATTTTTATACAGCTCAAAAAGTTGTTTCTCGACTTTCTGTACTACCTGTGCTCGTGCGCCGCCTTTGTAGTATTCGCCCATTTCAATAGCCAGCATCTCTTTCTGCTTGAAGTAATACAGCAGATAAGAACATGGCAGCAGATTTAACGAACGAATTAAGCCCTCACTAAATGGCAGATCGAAAATATTTTTTACAGAGGACGCTTTTAACTGCCCTGACGCCACACCATCAAGCAATTCGGCAAAGCGCGACTTGCCATTTACCAGCACATCCTTAATGAACACCATATGGTTGAGGCCGAACAGATCGATAGATAAATCATCGCTGTCTTTCAGCATCAGAACATCGCGAATAAACATCTTCATGCCGATCGGAATATTACACACGCCGATAAAGCGTTTAAATCCGGTATGACGATAAACGGCTTCAGTGACCATTCCCGCCGGGTTAGTGAAGTTAATCACCCATGCATTCGGACAAAGTTCTTCGACATCTTTTACGATGTCAAAAATCACCGGAATGGTACGCAGACCTTTAAACAGACCGCCCGCGCCGTTGGTTTCCTGACCAAGATAACCATGACTTAATGGAATACGTTCATCCAGTTCGCGCGCCGGTAATTGGCCTACGCGCAGTTGGGTAGTAACGAAATCAGCATCTTTCAATGCTTCGCGGCGATCCAGCGTTTTATAAAGCTTCATCGGGACGCCAGCGTTATCAATCATCCGTTGGCAGAGTTCAAAAATGATATCCAGTTTCTCTTTACCATCTTCGACATCCACCAGCCATAATTCGCTGACCGGCAATTCGTGATAACGCTTAATAAATCCTTCCAGTAACTCCGGGGTATAGCTGCTCCCGCCACCAATAGTGACGACTTTTAATTTCTGGCTCATAATTTCTCCCTTCAGTACAGAATACTGATATCTGGCATATCTGCCCCCCCGGACATAAATAATCCAGCAACAGGACAGATATGTGAATTGTCAGGTATAACGACTTACTGATTAAATTCAGTCAATTTCTTACGATAGCTCTTAGGCGTAAAGGACGTTAATTTCTTAAACGTTTTAATAAACAAACTCGGGCTACTATAACCGGCCTCAAACGCAATATCCGTCACGGAATAGTTGGTCATTTCCAGTTGTTTTTTGGCAAAATTAATACGGATCTCATTAATAATCTGCATTGGTGTTTTGCCATAATATCGTTGAGTCGCTCGCGTCAAATATTCCTGTGATTTGGCTGACAACGTCACCATATTCTCCAGCGCCGATTCACTAAACTGCTCTTTATCATGCATCTTTTCTACCGTACTTTTCAGCCACTGCGGTACATCATCAATCACCTGTTCTTCGCGGTAATGACGTAAACGGTTAATGACATAAAAAGTAACCATCTCAACAAACTCTTCCAGCCCTGTTTCGCGGAAATTCAATGAAGAAATCACTGTTTCCACATAGGTGAGAAAAGCGTTATTGGTCCGGTATACCTGCGAAGCGACAAAGCAATAAGGCAACAACGGCAGGTAATGCTGCTCAAAAAAGCGTTTACTGATCCCAACGTTCAATATACGCGTGGCACCAAACTCATAAAAACTTTGATGGTGCGAACCTAACGGAATAAAAACAAAATCGCCCCGTTCCAGTAACACGCGCTTACCGTTAATCTCCTGGAAATAACGCCCGGTTAATACCAGAGTAAATTCATAATAGTCGTGCTGATGCAGCCCGCTGATACTCTCAGTTTTGTTATAGATAAACACATGGAAGTTTTTGCCATTAAACAACTGCTGTTCTCGGGCAGTGGCAATTTCCGGCGCGTTAATCACTGGCTGCATCATCGACTCCTTATGCCTTCAGTTTTTCATGAAGCTCAATTAATTCAGTAATCAGTTCACGCGCAAGCATGGACGTCATTAAATGATCCTGAGCGTGGACCAGCACCAGACTCACTTTCATCTTACCTTCGCCCGCATCGCCTTCAATCAGTTTCGTCTGTACCAGATGCGCTTCATTCAATGCCATCCGTGACTGATCCATCATGGCTTTTGCTGCAGCAAAATCGCCCTGCTTCGCCTGTTTCAGTGCCGCATACGCCAGGCTGCGCGCTTGTCCGGAGTTGATGATAAGCCCCATCACCACTTCTTCCAGCTCTTCAGCTTCCGTTTGCGTATCGGGAATGTTATCGAGATCCATCATACATCGTTCCTCTCTATTCTTACCGGCACGATTACCCGTACCGGCATCGATTAAAATTTCAGGGCGTTAGCGATATCTTCTTCGCTCTCTTCTTTATCAATCGCGTTTTGTGCTTTGTTAGCCACCACAACAAAGGGCAGATAAATTAACGTTGCGATACCAAGGTTGAAGAGTGCGACCAGCAATGCGGCGACGCTACCGTTGGTGTTAAAGAAGGCTCCCAGACCGGTTGGCATGGTCCACGGTGCAATATTGGTCACCGGAGGAATGATGCCCATGTAGTACGCTGCGAGGGTGATTGCCGCCAGAATCGGTTGTACCAGTACAAACGGGATAAACATCACCGGGTTCATGATAATTGGCAGACCAAACAGAATCGGTTCGTTAATCTGGAAGATGCCGGACGGCAGCGCCAGTTTTGCCACCTGACGATAATCAGCACGGCGAGAGGCGATAAAGATATCCAGGATCAGGCCTAAAGTCGCACCACTGCCCCCAAGGAAAATAAAGGAGTCCAGCATCGGCTTGGCCCAGATATGGAAGGTCTTACCGGCTGCCAGCGCCGCTTCGACGGAACCATATTGCTGATAGGTCGCGATATTTTCCAGCGCCCACGGCGTCATAATGCCGTTGTCCAGTGCGGTCAGCGCCAGCGCGCCATGAATACCGAAGAACCAGAGCAGTGGAACAAAGATCACATAGGCCCAGCCCACCACGCTACCCAACGATGCCAGTGGGGTTGAGATGGTATCCATAATGATCTGATGGAAGTTGGTGCCCCAGGTATTCAACGCCCAGGCAATAATCCCCATCACGGAAAGAATAATAAAGCCGGGAATTAATGCCGAGAAGGAACGCGATACTGAAGCAGGTACGCTGTCGGGCAGTTTAATGACCCAATTGCGGCGGACAATAAAGGTAAACATTTCTGCCACCACCAGGCCAATAATAATCCCGGAGATGATATTCGCCCCACCTAACCAGTTTGCGCCAACCGCATAGGCCTCACCGACACTATATGGGGTGACGGTCATAAATGCTGCAACGGATAACAACCCAGCCGCCAGCGCATCGACTTTACGCTCTTCTGCCAGCGCCATGCCAATAAAGAACGGTGCCATTAAAGACATTATCCCTAATGTTCCGTTATATACGTTGCCGCCAATACCTTTCAGACCATTAAGTGTTTCAATGGTTGAGGCGTCGAGGCGAATACCTAAGGAATAAAAAAACGACCCCTCCCCAAAGCTTAGAAAAACGTTGTTAATTAATACAAACATGGCCCCCGCAAGGGTTAACGGCATTAAGCGAATAAAGCCATTTTTGATTGCATTAACGTGTGGCTGCTTTCCTATTTTAACTGCAAAAGGGAGGAGTACCTTTTCAAGCGATGCAATAACATTACTCATAGAAAAATACCCTTAAAAACCGCAATTTAAATATTGCGGTATTGATTTATGAAATAACTCTTTGACGGGAAAATTTAAAATAAATTAATTTGCTGCGGCTTTTTTAATCGCTGCAACCGCAGCCTTAAGCACGCCTAAACCATCGACTTTGCCATAAAGCAGCGAGTCAATTACTTCAACCGGTTTGTTGGGTAACAAACGCTGGATTTCGGGCAACATATAAGCAATCTGCGGCCCTAATAACACGACATCGGCATTCTGACCTTTTTCACCAGCCAGTGTTTCCGGAAATGCTTCAATAATGACCGGAACTTCATATTTTTCTGCCTGTGCGCGCATTTTTGATACCAGTAAAGAGGTAGACATGCCCGCAGAACAAAACAGATAAATGTGTTTCTTTTCCATAAAACTGCCCTCATCGACGATTATCTGTCAGCCAGACACTCCGCAAGCCTTAACCTGCTTCCATGCTCTGGGTAACTTGCGAAACCAACATGACTTTTTTTGTGGCTGAAAGGAGTATACGGTATAGACCTGAGCAATAGTATTTCTTTGACCTTATAAATTGTTTCTCCTTGACCTGTGGTTATGACCCTCTTCACATTTCGGGCAAATAATTCGCGAAGATAATTAAGAACTCAGGCCAAAAAAAACCGGCGCAATGGCCGGTTTCCGTTGTTACTCAAGCTTTCAGACGAATTGATTACTTCGCAGCCTGTGGATCAGTGTCGTATTCAGCACAGGTCTGATAACCGGAGTTGATGACATGTCCGGTATCATCTAACGCGACAAAGTAGGTTTCTGCTTTACCATCACGTTGACCCAGGATGTAGGTCTGGCAAGTACCGCGAGCATGGATCATGCTCACTTCAGACGAAGGTTTACCCGCAATTTGTGCAACCTGCGCCCGGCTCATGCCTTTTTTGACGTCTTTCACCACAGGCTGTACAAACTGGTCTTTGGTACGATCATAAGCCGTACAACCCGCCAGCATGGTTAATACCGCCGCTGCACTCAGAATTCCTGCCATATTCTTGTTCATATTCCGTCCTCTTGTTTATCAGCGTGTTAGATAAGCCTGGAATACATTGGGCGCTTTTTCAAGCCCGTGAACGAAACGGCTCCGCTTTCAGAGGATTCCTGTATGACGTTTTAACCACCATTCAACCCGCTGTCGCTTGTCGTTTCTGTAGCAACGGGTTAGCTTTAAGGAAGTTTTGTCTTTTCTGTCTGGAGGGGTTCAATGACATTGCAACAACAAATAATAAAGGCGCTGGGCGCAAAACCGCAGATTAATGCTGAAGAGGAAATTCGTCGTAGTATCGATTTTCTGAAAAGCTACCTGCAAACTTATCCGTTCATTAAATCACTGGTGCTCGGGATCAGCGGCGGTCAGGACTCCACGCTTGCCGGAAAGCTGTGCCAGATGGCGATTAATGAGCTGCGCCTGGAAACCGGCAACGAATCACTGCAATTTATTGCCGTACGCCTGCCCTATGGTGTTCAGGCCGACGAACAAGATTGCCAGGATGCCATTGCCTTTATTCAACCGGATCGCGTATTAACCGTTAATATCAAGGGCGCGGTATTGGCCAGCGAACAGGCATTGCGGGAAGCAGGCATTGAACTGAGCGATTTTGTCCGTGGCAATGAAAAAGCGCGTGAGCGGATGAAAGCACAATATAGCATTGCGGGTATGACCAGCGGTGTCGTGGTGGGCACCGATCATGCAGCAGAAGCCATTACCGGATTCTTCACTAAATATGGTGACGGCGGTACAGACATTAATCCGCTGTATCGTCTCAACAAACGTCAGGGTAAACAGTTACTGGCGGCATTAGGTTGCCCGGAACACCTTTATAAGAAAGCGCCAACGGCCGATCTGGAAGATGATCGCCCTTCTCTGCCAGATGAAGTGGCACTCGGCGTGACCTATGACAATATCGACGACTATCTGGAAGGGAAAAACGTACCTGAACAGGTCGCCAGAACAATAGAGAACTGGTATCTGAAAACCGAACATAAACGCCGTCCGCCAATTACCGTTTTCGATGATTTCTGGAAAAAGTAATAATTTGCACATAATGGTTTGTGCGAAAAAGAGTAATTTGTTCACGCCGGATGCGGCGTGAACGCCTTATTCGACCTACAAAACTATGCAAATTCAATATATTGCAGGAGTCGAATAGGCCTGACAGGCGTAGCACTTCAGACGGTGTAACCTTTGTCATCGACCCGCCTCTTTTTTAATCGCTTCCCGCCTGTTACACTGGATAGATAACCAGCATTCGGAGTCAACAGTGGTACGGCGTTTAACTTCTCCGCGGCTCGAATTTGAAGCTGCGGCAATTTATGAATATCCCGAACATTTACGTTCATTCCTTAATGACTTACCCACCCGACCAGGGGTGTATCTGTTTCATGGCGAAAGTGACACCATGCCGCTCTATATCGGCAAAAGCGTTAATATCCGCAGTCGGGTGCTTTCTCATTTACGCACCCCGGATGAAGCCGCCATGCTACGGCAATCCCGGCGAATTAGCTGGATCTGCACCGCAGGCGAAATCGGCGCTCTGCTCCTTGAAGCGCGATTAATCAAAGAACAACAGCCGCTGTTTAATAAACGGTTGCGCCGCAATCGCCAGCTCTGTGCCCTGCAATTAAATGAAAAGCGCGTCGATGTGGTGTATGCCAAAGAGGTGGATTTTTCACGAGCCCCCAACCTGTTTGGCCTGTTTGCCAATAGGCGCGCAGCTTTGCAAGCATTGCAGAGCATCGCTGATGAACAAAAACTTTGTTATGGTCTGCTGGGACTGGAACCGTTAAGTCGCGGTCGTGCATGTTTTCGTTCAGCGCTAAAACGTTGCGCCGGAGCATGCTGCGGTAAAGAGAGCCATGAGGAACATGCGCTACGCTTGCGCCAGTCTCTGGAGCGTTTGCGGGTGGTGTGTTGGCCTTGGCAAGGGGCGGTGGCGCTGAAAGAACAGCACCCGGAAATGACTCAATATCATATTATTCAAAACTGGCTGTGGCTGGGGGCGGTTAATTCGCTGGAAGACGCGACAACGTTAATTCGGACACCCGCCGGGTTTGATCACGACGGTTATAAAATTCTTTGTAAGCCGCTGCTTTCCGGTAACTATGAAATTACTGAACTTGATCCGGCGAATGACCAGCGAGCCAGTTGATTTCACTGAACAACAGTTTACCTTGCGGTTGTAAAAGCCGCAGGGTGTGCCTGCCATCGAACCAGCACGCGCCCTGGTCGGTAGTGAGCAGTTTGTCGCCCAGTTGCCACGCCCCGTTAATCACAAACACTACCCCGCCGCGTGAGCCAAAGGTAGTAAACGTACGTTCGGCAATTCTGACTTTCGCCTTACAGACATCCAGGCGCGTCATAATATTGAAATCCATCGACATCTGCCCTGCCGTCAGTTTCGCTTTTACCACCTGGTCCGCCGCAAAGGCAAAAGGCTGTAACGGTTTTAAGGTATGGTTAAAGTGGTCTGCGCTTTCAAGGAACATCTCGCCGCCTTCCAGCAACGTCACTATCCTTTCCATACCGGGAAACAAAGAAAACTCCCCATTCGCCGCGATGGATGCAATGCTGGCACGCCAGTAAAAATCACGTTTTGCCGGTGGGAA
>NZ_CAOLGM010000154.1:0-8481 GCF_948475835.1 uncultured Escherichia sp.
CATAATTAGCTTGTCGGTTTTTTGCAGCATACTCGCCGCCTCTGCTGCGGAAATCCCCGGCAGCGTCGATGGCATATACAACAAGTCGCCTTCATTGATCTGCGGTAAAAATTCCCCGCCAACTTTATTGAGCGGCCAGAGAACCGTCAGCACCGAAAGCGCCGCCACCAGCAGCGTGGTTTTCGGCCAGTGCAGTACTTTCAGCAACAGCGGATGATAAACACGAATCAAAAAGCGATTGAGCGGGTTACTGCTTTCCGGCGGAATTTTGCCACGGATCCAGTAGCCCATCAGGATCGGGATCACTACGATCGCCAGCAGCGCCGCACCCGCCATCGCATACGTTTTGGTGAACGCCAACGGGCCAAACAGACGCCCTTCCTGCCCTTCCAGGGTGAAGATCGGGATAAACGACAACGTGATAATCAGCAGACTGATAAATAGCGCCGGCCCCACTTCAACAGACGCATCGGTGATCACCTGCCAGCGCGTTTTATTATCCAGCGTGGCGTCAGGATGCTGGTGCTGCCACTCTTCCAGCCGTTTATGTGCATTTTCGATCATGACGATAGCGGCATCGACCATCGCCCCGACGGCAATCGCAATGCCACCCAACGACATAATATTGGCATTCAGTCCCTGGAAGTGCATGACAATAAAAGCAATACACAACCCCAGCGGCAACGAAATAATCGCCACCAGCGCCGAGCGCACATGCCAGAGAAACAGCGCACAGACTACCGCCACCACAATAAACTCTTCCAGCAACTTGCCGCTGAGGTTGTCGATGGCGCGGTCAATGAGCTGGCTGCGATCGTATGTTGTAACTATCTCCACGCCTTCCGGCAGACTACTTTTCAGCGTTTCCAGTTTGTCCTTCACGGCGGCGATCACTTCTCGGGCGTTTTTGCCGGATCGCAGGATCACCACCCCGCCCGCCACTTCACCTTCGCCATTCAGTTCGGCAATGCCCCGGCGCATCTCCGGGCCAATCTGGACCTTCGCAACATCACGCAGATAAACGGGCACGCCATTTTCACTGGCTTTTAAAACGATGTGATTAAAGTCGTCGAGCGTTTGCAGATAGCCGCTGGCGCGCACCATATATTCCGCTTCCGCCAGTTCGATCGACGAACCGCCCGCTTCCTGGTTTGAAGCATCCAGCGCGCTTTTTACTTCGGCGAGACTGATGCCATACTGCGCCAGGCGCTGGGGATCGATAACCACCTGATACTCTTTCACCACACCGCCCACCGACGCCACTTCCGCAACGTCAGGGATGGTTTTCAGCTCATATTTGAGAAACCAGTCCTGTAATGAGCGTAAATCGGCCAGATCGTGCTTACCGCTGCGATCCACCAGTGCATATTCATAGATCCAGCCAACACCCGTGGCATCTGGCCCCAGCTCGGCGCTGACTCCCGCAGGCAGCTTACCCTGTACCTGGTTGAGGTACTCCAGCACCCGCGAACGCGCCCAGTACGGATCGGTGCCATCTTCGAAAATGACATACACATAAGAGTCGCCAAACTGTGAGAAACCGCGCACAGTCTTCGCGCCAGGCACCGACAACATGGTGGTGGTTAGCGGATAAGTCACCTGATTTTCAACGATTTGTGGTGCCTGACCGGGATAGCTGGTTTTAATAATAACCTGCACATCGGAGAGATCCGGCAGCGCATCCACTGGCGTATTAATGATGGTCCAGGTGCCCCAGATGCTCAGAAACAACGCGCCCATCAGCACCAAAAAACGGTTCGCCACCGAGCGACGAATAATCCATTCAATCATTGGTTATTCCCTCAATGCGCATTGGTAGCACTTTCAGAGCGCATCCGCTCCAGTGCGCCAGAAATATTGGCTTCGGAATCAATCAGGAACAGGCCGCTGGAAACCACCTTTTCACCTTCCGCCAGACCAGAGCGTAATGCGGTGACGCCTTGCGATGCCTGGAAAACAGCAACGCGTTTCGGTACAAAGCGCCCGTCGGCATCAACGGTAATCACCCGCTGTTCGCTGCCGGTATCAATCAGCGCTTGTGACGGAATGAGCAGCATCGGTTCGCTGGCGGTGTTGAGTTGCAACCAGGCGTTCATGCCCGGTTTTAGCGCCTCGTCGGCGTTGTCGACTTCCAGACGCAGCTGCAGCGTGCGGGTCGCGGCATCCACACCAGGTAGCAGCGTCCATTTGCGGATGGTGAGTGTTTTATCCGGTCGCGCCGGAACGGTGAGGGTAAACTGCGAGGCATCTTTCACCAGCCAGGCGATGGACTCCGGGATCGCAGCAGTGACCCACACCGGGTCCATACCCTGAATTTTCGCGACCACGTTATCTTTGGCGATATTCATTCCCGCGCGCAGATCAAACGCGGTGATCACGCCATCAATGGGCGCTTTGAGCGTAAAGCGAGTCTGGATTTTTTGCGTGGCGATCAGGCGGCGAATATCCGCCTCCGGCATTCCCGCCAGTCGCAGCCGCTCAAGAATGCCTTCAGTCTGGGTCGCCGTACCGCCGGTTTCGCGCAGCAGTAAATACTCAGTCTGCGCTTCCACCCAGTCAGGAATGGTCAGGTCGAGAAGCGGTGTGCCCTTTTGTACTTTATCGCCCACGGTAAGCGGATACACCTTGTCGATAAACCCGGCAGCGCGAGCCTGCACAATGGCATACTGATACTCGTTGTAACTGACATTCGCCGGGAAACTCTGGGCAAAAGTCAGCGGTCCGCGCGTGACGGTAGCCGTTTTCACCCCCAGATTCTGCGTCTGAGTCGGGTCAATGCGCACACCAGACGCAGAACTCTCTTCATCGGCATATTTCGGCACCAGATCCATATCCATAAACGGCGATTTACCTGGTTTATCGAACCGCGTATTGGGATACATCGGGTCGTACCAGAATAAGATTTTACGTTCTGCGGTCGACGTTTTTTCTGCAGGCGGTTCCGCCTTTGCAACCCAGGTAAAACCTGCCGCAGAAATAATACCGCCCGCGATCATGCTGCCGATAATAAGCGCGATTTTTTTCATCTCATTAAACCTGGGTTACTGGCTGACTTTAATATCCTGTAATAAAGAAAGGTTGCCCTGCTGGACAAAATTAAACGCCACTTTGTCGCCGGTTTTAATTTCACTCATTTTCGTCTGCGGGGTGATGGTAAAGCGCATGGTCATCTCCGGCCAGTTCACAGCAGCAATCGGATCGTGATGGATGGTGATTTTTTTGCTTTCCAGATCAATACCCTTTACCTCGCCAGTGGCACTAATAACCTGTGGTTGTGCTTCGCTCATGGTTTCATGATGATGTTCGTTAGCCTGGGCATTAAAGCCAATAACGGTAAACAGACTGAACATTGCGACTTGCAGTGCTTTTTTCATTTATTCTCTCCTGGAGTTAAAAGTTATTGCTGCCAACCGCCACCAAGTGCGGTATATAAAGAAATTTCGTTAACCTGACGGGCATAATTCAGGTCAAGTAAAGTTTGTCGGGTTGCAAATAACGAACGTTCGGCATCCAGCACTTCCAGATAACTTACTGCGCCGTGCTGATATAATGCCCGCGCCCGTTGCAAAGTAATTTGCAGCGATGCCAGATAACGCTGCTGGGCGCTAATTTGATCGTTCAGGCTTTGACGTAATGCCAGCGCATCTGCCACTTCTTTAAAGGCGTTCTGGATTTTCTATTCATAATTCACTACCGACTGCTGCTGGCGAATTTCGGCGATATCCAGATTGGCCTGGTTGCGTCCGGCATTAAAAATGGGGATCTCAATTTTAGGAATAAAATTCCACATCCCGCTGCTGGCGTTAAATAATGACGACAGATCGCTGCTGGCGGTTGATATTCCGCTGGTCAGGCTTATAGATGGGAAAAATGCCGCGCGTGCGGCCCCAATATTGGCATTAGCCGCCATTAACGCGTGTTCAGCTTCCATAATATCCGGGCGCTGCAATAAGATTTGCGACGACAAGCCCGCCGGTAATTTAACGCTTTGCAGGCTGTCGCTGTTTACTGTCTGCGCTTGCGGCAGCTTGCCGTAGCTTCCCAGCAACAGTTGCAATGCATTATTCGCCTGCGCCAGTTCCCCCTGACGTTTAGCGATGTCGCTGCGGGTACTTTCTATCACCCCGCGAGCCTGTTCCAGCGCCAGAACATTACTGCTACCTGTCAACAGTTGTTTTTCGACAAACGCATATGACTGCTGATAATTACGCAGCGTTTCTTCAGCTATTTGCAATTGCGCATACGCCAGTTGCTGATTGAAATAGCTTTGCGCGACATTAGAAACCAGCAGAATATGCACCGCGCGCTGAGCTTCCTCAGTGGCTAAATAATTTTGGCGCTCGGCTTCGCTCATGTTCTTTAAGCGACCGAAAAAATCGAGGTCAAAGCTGGCGTTAAGGCCGGTCGAAAACTCCCGTGTCGTGGCGGTATTCCCTTTAAGATTACCGCTCCAGCTGCCGCTGCCCTCGCCATTGAGCTGTGGGTAGCGGTCGGCATCGGTCAGACGATATTGCGCCCGTGCCTCCTGCACTTTCAGCGTCGCCATGCGCAAATCCCGGTTATTCACCAGCGCCTCGCTAATCAGCGTCTTCACCTGATTATCAACAAAAAAGGTGCGCCAGCCCGCGTTCTGATAGTTATCTGCTGCGTTAACGAGGCCGTTCTGGCTGAGTGAGAACTGCTGCGGTACGGGCATTGCCGGGCGCTGATAATCCGGTGCCAGTGAACAACCGGTTAGCGCAAGGGCCACACAAAATGGCAGAAGTTTACAAGGAGACATAGGCTCATAATTTCTGATGATTTTATGCCGCCAACTTTACTCGCCAGGCTCTGATTTTCCGGTGACAGGAAAATGACAAAATTGTCATTTTGCCAATAAGCGATTGCCATCTGATCCCGCTACTCTAGAATTGCCCGGGCAACATGCGGAGGAAATATGAAACTGTTGATTGTCGAAGATGAAAAGAAAACCGGAGAATACTTGACCAAAGGGTTAACCGAAGCCGGTTTTGTGGTCGATTTGGCCGACAACGGGCTGAATGGCTACCATCTGGCGATGACCGGTGATTATGATCTGATAATCCTCGATATTATGCTGCCGGACGTGAACGGCTGGGATATCGTGCGCATGTTACGCTCCGCCAATAAAGGGATGCCGATTCTGTTGCTTACCGCGCTTGGCACCATTGAACATCGCGTCAAGGGGCTGGAGTTGGGGGCAGATGACTACCTGATGAAACCATTCGCTTTTGCTGAACTGCTGGCGCGGGTGCGCACTCTCCTGCGGCGCGGGGCGGCGGTAATTATCGAAAGTCAGTTTCAGGTTGCCGACCTGATGGTCGATCTCGTCAGCCGCAAAGTCACCCGCAGCGGCACGCGCATCACTTTGACCAGTAAAGAGTTTACTCTGCTGGAGTTTTTTCTCCGCCATCAGGGCGAAGTGCTGCCCCGCTCGCTTATCGCCTCGCAGGTGTGGGACATGAATTTCGACAGCGACACTAACGCCATTGATGTGGCGGTGAAGCGGCTACGCGGCAAAATCGACAACGACTTTGAGCCGAAGCTGATTCAGACCGTGCGCGGCGTGGGCTATATGCTTGAGGTGCCGGATGGTCAGTAAGCCATTTCAGCGCCCGTTTTCGCTGGCAACCCGTCTGACCTTTTTTATCAGCCTGGCCACCATCGCGGCGTTTTTCGCCTTTGCATGGATCATGATCCACTCAGTGAAAGTGCATTTTGCCGAGCAGGATATTAATGATTTAAAAGAAATTAGCGCCACCCTTGAACGGGTACTTAATCATCCTGACGAGACGCAAGCCCGACGCTTAATGACGCTGGAAGATATCGTCAGTGGTTATTCCAACGTGTTGATTTCCCTGGCAGATAGCCACGGCAAAACGGTGTATCACTCCCCCGGTGCGCCGGATATCCGCGAGTTTACGCGTGACGCCATACCCGATAAAGACGCGCGGGGCGGTGAGGTGTATCTCCTTTCCGGCCCGACGATGATGATGCCAGGCCACGGTCACGGGCATATGGAACACAGCAACTGGCGGATGATTAACTTGCCGGTTGGCCCGTTGGTGGACGGCAAACCGATTTATACGCTCTACATCGCGCTTTCGATCGATTTTCATCTTCATTACATAAATGATTTGATGAATAAACTTATTATGACCGCATCTGTCATCAGCATCCTGATCGTCTTTATCGTGCTATTGGCGGTACATAAAGGTCACGCGCCGATCCGCAGCGTCAGCCGTCAAATCCAGAATATCACCTCGAAAGATCTCGACGTTCGCCTTGACCCGCAGACCGTGCCCATTGAGCTGGAACAGCTGGTACTGTCGTTCAACCATATGATCGAGCGTATTGAGGATGTCTTTACCCGCCAGTCCAATTTCTCAGCGGATATCGCTCACGAAATTCGCACGCCGATTACCAATCTCATCACGCAAACGGAAATCGCCCTCAGCCAGTCTCGCAGCCAGAAGGAGCTGGAAGATGTGCTCTACTCTAATCTCGAAGAGCTGACGCGAATGGCGAAAATGGTCAGCGATATGCTGTTTCTCGCTCAGGCCGATAACAACCAGCTAATCCCCGAAAAGAAAATGCTCAACCTGGCGGATGAAGTCGGCAAAGTGTTCGATTTTTTCGAGGCGTTAGCGGAAGATCGCGGCGTGGAGTTGCGGTTTGTTGGCGACAAATGTCAGGTTGCGGGCGATCCGCTGATGCTGCGTCGGGCGTTAAGCAACCTGCTTTCTAATGCCCTGCGTTATACGCCACCCAGTGAGGCTATTGTAGTGCGCTGCCAGACGGTCAATCATCAGGTGCAAGTTTCCGTCGAAAACCCCGGTACGCCCATTGCGCCCGAGCACTTACCGCGATTGTTTGACCGTTTCTATCGCGTTGACCCTTCCCGCCAGCGAAAAGGTGAAGGTAGCGGTATTGGGCTGGCGATAGTGAAATCGATTGTTGTCGCGCATAAAGGCACGGTTGCGGTAACGTCAGATGCGCGGGGGACAAGGTTTGTGATTATGCTGCCGGAGAGAGAGTGATTATTAAGTTCAAATTCAGGGCGTGGTGCATCACCTCCTGGTATTGTTGATCAACAAATTAGAGAAAAACTTATTAAACATATGAAATATCGAAGGCTTTTATTTTTCAAAGTTTCACGAGATGTTTGTATATGAAACTTAGTTAAATCTGTGTTTCTTCCAATTGTAGATCACAATGCCCTTTCTAAATTTTCATCGTTATAAACAAGCCATCTATCATATAAAGCAATGAATAATTTAATCGCGATTAATCATCATTAATTGTTATATTATTCACTCAATCTATTTATCAAGTGAATTTGATAAATTCCTAATTTAAAATATCCACTATTGAGCCAGTATTTAACAACGTTAAGATGTGCAATGTGCAGATCATGTTATCAGGGTGGAGCGGTAGCATATATTTCTTATGCAATCATTCATTTTAATAATGTTAATTGGATTATTTATTGCTGTGAATAAAAATATATTATGAATATTGGTTTAACTTTGCGTTTTTGTTACTCGTTGTGATATGCGTACCTGTCCTGAATAACGCCAAGAAACAAGAGGTTGAGCTTGTGATTATTTTTTTGACTGAACAGACACCCGTTTCTGTAAAGTAATATTTAAACAAAATTCTCACATAACCATAGCATTTTCTGTTCCTTCCCTAATAACGTCTGAAGTCGTCCCGCTTATCACATTATCCGCAGTTGTACGGTACGGATCATTATTCATTTTACTGGAGGTTGCTATGTCAACCGGATTACGTTTCACACTGGAAGTGGACGGCCTGCCGCCGGATGCTTTTGCGGTGGTTTCCTTTCATCTGAACCAGTCACTCTCTTCGCTCTTTTCCCTCGATCTCTCCCTGGTCAGCCAGCAGTTTCTCTCCCTTGAATTTGCGCAGGTGCTGGACAAAATGGCCTACCTGACGATATGGCAGGGCGATGAAGTACAGCGCCGGGTGAAAGGCGTGGTGACCTGGTTTGAACTCGGGGAGAACGACAAAAACCAGATGCTGTACAGCATGAAGGTGTGCCCGCCGCTGTGGCGCACAGGGCTGCGCCAGAACTTCCGTATCTTCCAGAATGAGGACATCGAAAGCATCCTCGCTACGATCCTGAAGGAAAACGGTGTGACCGAGTGGAGTCCGCTGTTCAGCGAGCCGCATCCTTCCCGTGAGTTTTGTGTCCAGTACGGCGAAACCGATTACGATTTCCTGTGCCGGATGGCGGCGGAGGAAGGCATCTTCTTTTATGAGGAGCACGCGCAAAAAAGTACCGACCAGAGCCTGGTCCTGTGCGACACCGTGCGTTATCTGCCGGAGTCCTTTGAGATCCCCTGGAATCCGAACACCCGTACCGAGGTGAGCACCCTCTGCATCAGCCAGTTCCGCTACAGCGCACAAATCCGCCCTTCTTCCGTGGTGACCAAAGAC
>NZ_CAOLGM010000155.1:0-8425 GCF_948475835.1 uncultured Escherichia sp.
TTCATGGCATAAACCGATACCCAATACCGGTTTCAGTAATGAAATGGCGGGGGCGAGCGGGATCCTGTTCCAGTTTTTGTCGCAGATGTCCCATATAAATACGCAAATAGTGACTGTGTTCGACCGCGTTTGGCCCCCACACCTGATTGAGTAACTGGCGCTGGGTGAGCACTTTCCCGGCATTATTCAGCAGCACCGCCAGCAGGCGGAACTCAATCGGCGTGAGATGCACCTCTTCCTCACCCCGGTGAATCACGCGGGCGGCTAAATCGACGGTAACATCGGAAAATTTCACCAGCGGATCGGGCGCGGCGGTGGCGGAGTGGCGGCGTAAAGCGACGCGCAGACGGGCCTGCAATTCGCCAATGCCAAACGGCTTACTCAGATAATCATCCGCTCCGGCATCCAGCGCGGCGATTTTGTCGCTCTCTTCGCTGCGTGCGGAAAGCACAATCACCGGCACCGCGCTCCACTGGCGCAGGTCGCGGATAAACTCAATCCCATCACCATCGGGCAGGCCGAGATCGAGAATAATCAAATCTGGCTTACGGGTAGCCGCTTCCAGCAAGCCGCGTTGCAGCGTTTCGGCCTCATAGACGCGCATCCCGTCGCCCTCCAGCGCCGTGCGCAGAAAGCGACGAATAGCCTGTTCATCTTCAACAATCAGAACGTTTGTCACATATCCTCATGAAATTCTTCAAGTTCAGGGGCAGTTTGCTGGGGAAGTGTAACACGAAAACAGGCACCACCTTCCGGTCGGTTGAACGCGGTAATAGTGCCCCCGTGTACATCCACTATCGCCCGACAAATTGCCAGTCCAAGCCCTACCCCCGGTACTGCCGACTCTTTATTCCCGCGAGCAAACTTATCAAATATCGTCTGCTCCTGGCCTGGCGGAAGACCGGGGCCGTTATCCCAGACATCCAGTTGTAGATTTTCGCCCTCAACGTGGGCATCGATACCAATTTCGGCCTGCGCACCCGCATATTTCACCGCGTTCTCCAGCAGATTAATCAGCACCCGTTCAAAGAGTGGCCCGTCAACGTGGATTAAGGTCAGCGGTTCTGGCAGAGAAAGATTGATGGGCGACGATAAACCCGGTTCCAGCATTTGCAGCGCGCTGCCGACCACTTCTTCCAGCGTTAACCACTCTTTCTTCAAATTAAAGCCGCCGGACTGAATTCGCGCCATATCCAGTAGATTATTCACCAGTCGGGTAGTGTTCAGCACGTGCTGACGAATCTCGCTGGCCTGGCGGGCGTGAGGCGATCCTTCGCTTGCCAGATCGAGCGTTAAGATTTCTGCCTGACCGAACAGCACCGTGAGCGGCGTGCGTAAATCATGCGAAAGCGCCGCCAGCAGAGCGTTGCGGATCTGTTCCCGTTCGCTTGCCATCCGCGCCTGTTCTTCACTGGCGGTCAGCGTAAGCCGCTCAAACGCATTGGCGACTAACAGCGTAAACGTCTCCAGCAGGCGCTGCTGTTCCGGGATCATCAACTGACGCAGATTCCCTGGTTCCACCACCACCAGCCCGTAGGTTTTCTCACCGCTTTTTAACGGCAAAATCTGGTACGGTACACCGGGTAACGTGTCGGTGCCCGCACCCGCAGGCAGGCCTTTATCAAAACTCCACTGTGCGATGGCATCGTCCCACGGGGTCATTCCTTGCGGATGTGTTAACGGCTGCAATTTACCGTTGTCATCGGGCAACAACACCTGACTGCGGGCATGAAACGTGGAGGCAATAAATTGTTCGCTGGTGGCGGCGATGTCCTGCGGACTGCGGCCCACCGCCAGAGCTTTCGACATTTCATATAAGTGCCGTGTGCGTTGCTCGCGGTAACGGGCTACCCGCGCCTGATAACGCACACCCGCAGTAAGGTTCCCGATCACCAGCCCGACGGTTAACATCACCGCGAAGGTCAGCAGATATTGCACATCAGAGACAGCGAGCGTGCCGCGTGGGGCGATAAAAAAGAGATCGAAACTCACCACATTAATGACGGTAGCAACCACCGAAGGCCAGCGTCCATAAAATAGCGCCACCACCACCACGCCAAGCAGATACAGCATCACCAGGTTGGCGGCATCAAACGCCATCAGCCACTGCATGGCAATTAAAGTGATAACGGCGCATAACGCGGCGGCAACCACGCATCCCTGAATCTGTACCCGCCACTTGTCTTTAAAAGAGCGGCTATCCGGCGCGTTGTTAATCGTGCGGGCGGGTGGTTCATCAAGCGCGACCAGCACCTGATCGAGATCGGGGGCGATGCGCGCCAGTCGGTCAGCAAACGTTTCCCGACGCCACCAGCGGCGCGAGGCCGGGCGACCGAGAATAATCTTGCCGAGATTATGTTCACGGGCATAACGCACTACTGCTTTTTCTTCCGCTGGATCAGAAAGTGTAGCCGTCTCCGCGCCCAGCTCCTGCGCCAGACGTAAGGCGCTGAGAATTGCCCGACGTTTTTTTTCCGGTAAGCGATGCAGGGCAGGGGTTTCAACATACACCGCGTGCCAGACGCTACCCAGGCGCGAGGCCAACCGCGCCGCCGCGCGGACCAGTTTCTCACTGCCGGTGTTATGCCCGATGCATAAAAGGATCGCGTCGCGCGTGTGCCACACTTTCTCTTCACCAGGATGCCCCCGCCAGGCGCGCATTTGCTCATCTACGCGATCGGCAGTACGGCGCAGTGCCAGTTCACGCAGGGCGATCAGATTGCCTTTGCGGAAAAAATGTTCAATGGCGCGCTCCGCCTGCCCGGCAATATAGACTTTGCCTTCTTTCAGCCGCTGGCGCAGATCGTCCGGGGGCAAGTCCACCAGCACTACGTCGTCGGCGGCATCGAAAAAAGGATCGGGCACGGTTTCCCGTACCTGAATTCCGGTGACGCCGCTGACCACATCATTCAGACTTTCCAGATGCTGAACGTTGACGGTTGTGAAAACATCAATGCCAGCTTCCAGCAGTTCTTCGATATCCTGCCAGCGTTTAGGATGACGAGAACCTGGCGCATTACTGTGCGCCAGTTCGTCCATTAAGATCAGCGCCGGACGGCGGGCGAGGGCGGCATCGAGATCAAACTCGCTGATATGCCGCCCACGGTACGCCTGGCGTTTGGGCGGCAGAACAGCCAGCCCTTCAAGCATGGCGGCGGTATCTTTCCGCCCATGGGTTTCTACCACGCCAACCACAATATCCAGCCCTTGCGCCCGCAGTCGCTGGGCTTCTGCCAGCATCGCCCAGGTCTTCCCGACGCCTGCACAGGCACCGAAGAAAACTTTCAGCTTCCCCCGATGCGGCGCGGCAGTTTGTTCCAGCAGACGATCGGGGTCGGGACGTAAGGGTTCGTTATTCATCAAGTTTATCCAGCGCCAGATTGAGTTCAACAATGTTGACGACCGGCTGGCCGATATATTTCACCAGCGGTTGTTGGCTGTATTTTGCGATCAGTTGCGTGAGCTGTTCAACGCTGAGATTACGCGCTTTCGCCACGCGTGGGATTTGCCAGACCGCCGCTTGCGGGGTGATATTATTGTCCAGCCCGCTTGCCGATGCCGTCACCAGTTCAACCGGAACGTTCGTACTGGCATCCGGGTTAGCGGCCCGTAATGCAGCAACGCGTGCGGCTATTTGTTTATCCAGCTCAGGGTTACTGACCGCCAGATTGCTCCCGCCAGAAGCCTGTGGATTATAGGGCATTTCTGCCGTTGCCGACGGGCGACCCTGAAAATAGCCGTTGCCGGTAAAATTCTGCCCGATTAATGCCGAACCCCGCACCGTATCACCTTCACGAATCAACGAACCGTTGGCCTGCCAGGGAAACCACCATTGCCCCAGCACGGTGGTCAGCAGCGGGTAAACGCCGCCAGTAATCAATAACAGAAAGATAAATGTCGATAATGCCGGACGTAAGCCACGCATGGTAAACCTCACACCAGACCGCAAACGGTCAGCAGTAAATCAATGACTTTGATACCAATAAACGGCACCAGCAGCCCACCCAGACCGTAAATCCATAAGTTACGGCGCAACATGGCAGAAGCGGTAAGCGGTTTATAACTCACGCCTTTTAACGCCAGAGGAATCAAAAAGACGATAATCAAGGCGTTGAAAATGACCGCACTGAGAATGGCGGAGTCGGGCGAATGAAGGCGCATGATGTTCAGCGCATTTAACTGCGGATACGTTGCCGCGAACGCCGCCGGAATAATGGCGAAGTATTTCGCCACATCGTTGGCAATGCTGAAGGTGGTCAGCGAGCCACGGGTCATCAGCATCTGTTTGCCAATATGTACCACCTCGATCAACTTGGTCGGGTTAGAGTCGAGATCGACCATATTGCCCGCTTCTTTCGCCGCCTGAGTACCGGAGTTCATCGCCACCGCGACATCTGCCTGCGCCAGCGCTGGAGCATCGTTGGTGCCGTCGCCGGTCATCGCCACCAAACGGCCTTCCGCCTGATACTGACGAATCAATGCCAGCTTGGCCTCCGGTGTCGCTTCGGCGAGAAAATCATCGACGCCCGCTTCCGCAGCAATGGCGGCGGCAGTCAGACGGTTATCGCCGGTAATCATCACCGTTTTAATGCCCATTTTGCGCAGCTGGGCGAAGCGCTCTTTAATACCGCCTTTGACGATATCTTTCAGCGCAATAACGCCCAGCACACGGGAACCTTCCACCACCACCAGCGGCGTGGCCCCCTGACGCGCAACCTGATCGACTTTTTGATCAACATCGGTAGGGAAGTGACCGCCGTTAGCCTCAACATGGCGGCGAATGGCATCGACAGAACCTTTACGGATCATGCGGTTGTCGATGTTGATCCCGCTCATCCGGCTTTGCGCAGTAAACGGTACAAAGGTGGCATGGAGCGACTGCACATCGCGCTCGCGCAGGTTAAAACGTTGCTTGGCGAGGATCACAATACTGCGGCCTTCCGGCGTTTCATCAGCCAGCGAAGCCAGTTGTGCGGCGTCAGCCAGCGTTTTTTCATCCACGCCCTGCGCAGGGATAAACTCCGACGCCTGACGGTTACCGAGTGTGATGGTGCCGGTTTTATCCAGTAGCAGAACGTCAACGTCACCTGCCGCTTCAACTGCACGTCCGCTGGTGGCAATCACATTCGCGCCCAGCATCCGACTCATCCCGGCGACGCCGATCGCTGACAACAGGCCGCCAATAGTGGTTGGGATCAGACAGACCAGCAGCGCCACCAGTACCGTTACACTCACGGCATTACCGCCCCACGCGGAAAACGGCCACAGCGTGGCGGTTGCCAGTAAAAAGACGATGGTCAGAGCAATCAGCAGGATAGTCAGGGCAATCTCGTTCGGTGTTTTGCGTCGCTGTGCGCCTTCCACCATCGCGATCATCCGATCCAGAAATGTCTCACCGGGGTTAACGCTACACTCAATCACCAGCCAGTCAGAAAGAATACGCGTGCCGCCGGTGACGGAGGCAAAATCGCCGCCGGATTCACGGATCACCGGTGCCGATTCCCCGGTGATGGCGCTTTCATCGACCGATGCGCCGCCTTCAATGACTTCACCATCGCAGGGGATAATATCGCCAGCTTCTACCAGCACGATGTCACCTTTACGCAGTTGATCGGCAGGAACTTTGTCCGCCGCAGCGCCATATTTCGGCTCACGCAGCTTGCGGGCAAAGGCAGTTTTTTTCACCCCTTTAAGACTGTTGGCCTGCGCTTTACTGCGGCCTTCTGCCAGCGCCTCGGCGAAATTAGCGAACAGTACGGTGACCCACAGCCAGCCGCTAATTGCCGCGCTAAACAGCGCATTGCCAGGCATCGCACCGCTTGCCATCGCGATGCTAATACAGGTGGTCAGCAGACTGCCGATCCAGACGATAAACATCACCGGATTGCGCCATTGCGCCTGCGGGTTTAATTTTTTCACCGCTTCTTTCAGCGCCTGAACGACAAGTGTTGGTTCGAATAGCGCCAGTTGTTTACGACTCATATTCAGTGCTCACTCAATATCATCAGGAGAGATATTCCGCCACCGGACCAAGCGCCAGGGCAGGGATAAAGGTCAGTGCGCCAACCAGCAACACGGTGCCGATTAACAGGCCAACAAACAGCGGGCCGTGCGTTGGCAGCGTGCCGGAGCTGGCGGGTTGGCTCTTTTTACTCACCAGCGAACCGGCAATTGCCATCACCGGGATAATCACCCCGAAGCGACCGACAAACATGCAGAACGCCAGTAAACAGTTCCAGAACGGGGAGTTGGCGCTTAATCCGGCAAAGGCGCTGCCGTTGTTGTTAGCGGCGGATGACACGGCGTACAGCACTTCGCTAAAACCATGCGGGCCAGGGTTGAGCATGGCGCTACGTCCGGCGTCGGTCATCATTGCCAGCGCCGCGCCCATCAGCACCAGCGTCGGGGTAACCAGAATCGCCAGTGCAGTCAGTTTCATCTCGCGTACGTCGATTTTTTTACCCAGATATTCCGGTGTACGACCAATCATCAGCCCGGCAATAAACACCGCCAGCAGGACAAACAGCATCATGCCGTAAAGACCAGAACCGACACCGCCGAACACCACTTCACCAATTTGCATCAGCCACATCGGCACCATGCCACCGAGAGCGGTAAACGAATCATGCATCGCAATCACCGCGCCACAGGAAGCCGCCGTAGTCACGACCGCAAACAGGCTACTGACCAGCACGCCGAAACGGCTCTCTTTACCTTCCATATTGATGCTGCTGTCTGCGCCGAGCGCCAGCAGATGAGGATTACCCTGAACTTCTGCCCACATCACCACGCCTACGCAGATGACAAAAATCACTGACATCGCCCACAGCAACATGCGCCCCTGGCGGCGATCGCCCGTCACTTCACCAAAGGCAAAGCACAGCGCCGTTGGGATCAAGAAGATCGCCAGCATCTGCACGAAGTTGGTCAGTGCGGTTGGGTTTTCAAACGGATGCGACGAGTTGGCATTAAAGAAGCCACCGCCGTTAGTACCGAGCATCTTGATCGCTTCCTGAGAAGCTACAGGCCCCATGGGTAACAGCTGTTGCGCTCCTTCAACGGTATTCACAGCCTGATAAGGCTGAAAGTTTTGCAGCGCACCTTGTTGAATAAAAAACAGTGCGATCAACAACGCCACAGGGACGAGCACCCATAACGTGATGCGTAGCAGATCGACCCAGGCATTCCCGAGTGTGCTCATGCTCTGGCGGGTAAACGCACGGATGAGGGCAAAAATCACCGCAATCCCGCTGGCGGCAGAAAGAAAGTTTTGCACCGTTAAGCCAGCCATCTGGCTGAAATAGCTCAACGTGGTTTCACCGCTGTAAGATTGCCAGTTGGTATTCGTGACAAAGCTGACGGCGGTATTCAGCGCCAGATCCCACGACAGCCCCGGCAACTGCTGTGGATTAAGCGGCAGATAGTGCTGACCGAGCAACATAAAAAACAGCACCGCCAGCCCCAGCATGTTCAGGCCGAGAATGGCACAAAGATATTGCTTCCAGTTCATCTCACGGTCAGAGACGCCAAGTGCGCGAAAAAGTACGCGCTCAACGCCCGTTGTACCGGGAAGAGGAATGTCATTAATCAGCCGCGCCAGCCCGCTGCCTAAAGGACGCGCCAGCACCATTAACACCAGTAAAAACGTGGCGATCAGTAAGAACCCTTGCGCAGCCATCAGAACGCCTCCGCATTGATCAGGGCATAAACCAGATAACCCAGTAATAAAAACACCAGCAATACGCCGGTTATCACGCCTGCACTCACAGTGCACCTCCAGTGGCCTAAAAGTGATACCGGAAGGGTAGAATTCTGGCTGCAAAGATTTCGCAAAAATCTGCGGGCGGGGTGTAAAAAAAGTATAAAAATGGCAAAAGCCATGATTTAACTAATGTTTAGTATTAATTTAACTTTTGTGTAACTTAATTACAGGATGAATGTAAATAAACCATCAATAAGCAAAAATAAGTGGTCGGATGAGTAGTAAAATTACACAAAAGGCGGTACTATTTTCATCAGATAAACAAATTCATTTTTCCGGTGCCATTCACCGGGTAGATACAAAAGGGGGAGAAAAGTATGGAACTCTACAGAGAATATCCTGCATGGCTTATCTTTTTACGCCGTACTTATGCGGTTGCAGCGGGCGTTCTGGCGCTGCCTTTCATGCTTTTCTGGAAAGACCGCGCCCGCTTTTACAGCTACCTGCATCGCGTCTGGTCGAAAACCAGCGATAAACCGGTGTGGATGGATCAGGCCGAAAAGGCAACTGGTGATTTTTATTGATTGCTGAGTTTTGAATACATTGAAAACCGCCAGCGGAAACGCTGGCGGTTTTTTGTATCAGGAAGATGTTCAGAGGAATATTTAGACATCGTTATACCAATCGAAACATATATTCATGAAATATATATAAATATTTTCC
>NZ_CAOLGM010000156.1:0-8383 GCF_948475835.1 uncultured Escherichia sp.
GTATATCTCGATCCCGAAAACCTTCTTCCCGGAGCAGGACACTGGCGTGTTGATGGGCGGGATTCAGGCGGATCAGAGTATTTCGTTTCAGGCGATGCGCGGTAAGTTGCAGGATTTCATGAAAATTATCCGTGACGATCCGGCAGTGGATAATGTCACCGGCTTTACAGGCGGTTCGCGAGTGAACAGCGGGATGATGTTTATCACCCTCAAGCCACGCGACGAACGCAGCGAAACGGCGCAGCAAATTATCGACCGTCTGCGCGTAAAACTGGCGAAAGAACCGGGGGCGAATCTGTTCCTGATGGCGGTACAGGATATTCGCGTTGGTGGGCGTCAGTCGAACGCCAGCTACCAGTACACGTTGTTATCCGACGACCTGGCGGCACTGCGCGAATGGGAGCCGAAAATCCGCAAAAAACTGGCGACGTTGCCGGAACTGGCGGACGTGAACTCCGATCAGCAGGATAACGGCGCGGAGATGAATCTGGTTTACGACCGCGACACCATGGCACGGCTGGGAATCGACGTACAAGCCGCCAACAGTCTGTTAAATAACGCCTTCGGTCAGCGGCAAATCTCGACCATTTACCAGCCGATGAACCAGTATAAAGTGGTGATGGAAGTGGATCCGCGCTATACCCAGGACATCAGTGCGCTGGAAAAAATGTTCGTTATCAATAACGAAGGCAAAGCGATCCCGCTGTCGTATTTCGCTAAATGGCAACCGGCGAATGCCCCACTATCGGTGAATCATCAGGGATTATCGGCGGCCTCGACCATTTCGTTTAACCTGCCGACCGGAAAATCGCTCTCGGACGCCAGTGCGGCGATCGATCGCGCAATGACCCAGCTTGGGGTGCCTTCGACGGTGCGCGGCAGTTTTGCCGGCACGGCGCAGGTGTTCCAGGAGACGATGAACTCGCAGGTGATCCTGATTATCGCCGCCATCGCCACGGTGTATATCGTGCTGGGTATCCTTTACGAGAGTTACGTACATCCGCTGACGATTCTCTCCACCCTGCCCTCGGCGGGCGTTGGAGCGCTGTTGGCGCTGGAGCTGTTCAATGCCCCGTTCAGCCTAATCGCCCTGATAGGGATCATGCTATTAATCGGCATCGTGAAGAAAAACGCCATTATGATGGTCGATTTTGCGCTTGAAGCCCAACGGCACGGTAACCTGACGCCGCAGGAAGCTATTTTCCAGGCCTGTCTGCTGCGTTTTCGCCCGATTATGATGACTACCCTGGCGGCGCTGTTTGGTGCGCTGCCGCTGGTATTGTCGGGCGGCGACGGCTCGGAGCTGCGGCAACCCCTGGGGATCACCATTGTCGGCGGACTGGTAATGAGCCAGCTCCTTACGCTGTATACCACGCCGGTGGTGTATCTCTTTTTCGACCGTCTGCGGCTGCGTTTTTCGCGTAAACCTAAACAAACGGTAACCGAGTAAATGACAGATCTTCCCGACAGCACCCGTTGGCAATTGTGGATTGTGGCTTTCGGCTTCTTTATGCAGTCGCTGGACACCACCATCGTAAACACCGCCCTTCCCTCAATGGCGCAAAGCCTCGGGGAAAGTCCGTTGCATATGCACATGGTCATTGTCTCTTATGTGCTGACCGTGGCGGTGATGCTGCCCGCCAGCGGCTGGCTGGCGGACAAAGTCGGCGTGCGCAATATTTTCTTTACCGCCATCGTGCTGTTTACTCTCGGTTCACTGTTTTGCGCGCTTTCCGGCACGCTGAACGAACTGTTGCTGGCACGCGCGTTACAGGGCGTTGGCGGCGCGATGATGGTGCCGGTCGGCAGATTGACGGTGATGAAAATCGTACCGCGCGAGCAATATATGGCGGCGATGACCTTTGTCACGTTACCCGGTCAGGTCGGTCCGCTGCTCGGTCCGGCGCTCGGCGGTCTGCTGGTGGAGTACGCGTCGTGGCACTGGATCTTTTTGATCAACATTCCGGTGGGGATTATCGGTGCGATCGCCACATTGATGTTAATGCCGAACTATACCATGCAGACGCGGCGCTTCGATCTCTCCGGCTTTTTATTGCTAGCGGTTGGCATGGCGGTATTAACCCTGGCGCTGGACGGCAGTAAAGGTACAGGTTTATCGCCGCTGACGATTGATGGCCTGGTCGCAGTTGGCGTGGTGGCACTGGTGCTTTATTTGCTGCACGCCAGAAATAACAACCGCGCTCTTTTCAGTCTGAAACTGTTCCGCACTCGTACCTTTTCGCTGGGCCTGGCGGGGAGCTTTGCCGGACGTATTGGCAGTGGCATGTTGCCCTTTATGACACCGGTTTTCCTGCAAATTGGCCTCGGTTTCTCGCCGTTTCATGCCGGACTGATGATGATCCCGATGGTGCTTGGCAGCATGGGAATGAAGCGAATTGTTGTACAGGTGGTGAATCGCTTTGGTTATCGTCGGGTACTGGTAGCGACCACGCTGGGTCTGTCGCTGGTCACCCTGTTGTTTATGACTACCGCTCTGCTGGGCTGGTACTACGTTTTGCCGTTCGTCCTGTTTTTACAAGGGATGGTCAACTCGACGCGTTTCTCCTCCATGAACACCCTGACGCTGAAAGATCTCCCGGACAATCTGGCGAGCAGCGGAAACAGCCTGCTGTCGATGATTATGCAATTGTCGATGAGTATCGGCGTCACCATCGCCGGGCTGTTGCTGGGACTTTTTGGTTCGCAGCATGTCAGCGTCGACAGCGGCACCACACAAACCGTCTTTATGTACACCTGGCTTAGCATGGCGTTTATCATCGCCCTTCCAGCGTTCATCTTTGCCAGAGTGCCGAACGATACGCATCAAAATGTAGCTATTTCGCGGCGAAAAAGGAGCGCGCAATGAAGTTCTGGCGACCTGGTATTACCGGCAAACTGTTTCTGGCGATTTTCGCCACCTGCATTGTCTTGCTGATCAGTATGCACTGGGCGGTGCGTATCAGTTTTGAGCGTGGCTTTATTGATTACATCAAGCATGGTAATGAACAGCGATTACAACTGTTAAGTGATGCGCTTGGCGAGCAGTATGCGCAGCATGGCAACTGGCGCTTCCTGCGCAACAATGATCGCTTTGTCTTTCAGATCCTGCGTTCATTTGAACACGATAATTCGGAAGATAAACCCGGCCCGGGTATGCCACCGCACGGCTGGCGTACCCAGTTCTGGGTGGTTGATCAAAACAACAAAGTGCTGGTTGGTCCGCGAGCGCCGATTCCACCTGACGGTACACGGCGACCCATTCTGGTCAACGGTGCGGAAGTTGGCGCGGTGATCGCCTCCCCCGTTGAGCGGTTAACGCGCAATACTGATATCAATTTCGATAAACAACAGCGGCAAACCAGCTGGTTGATTGTCGCCCTGGCAACGTTACTCGCGGCACTTGCCACTTTTCTGCTGGCGCGCGGTTTACTGGCACCGGTAAAACGACTTGTCGATGGCACGCACAAACTGGCGGCGGGCGATTTCACTACCCGCGTAACGCCCACCAGTGAAGATGAACTGGGCAAACTGGCGCAAGACTTCAACCAGCTTGCCAGCACACTGGAGAAAAACCAGCAAATGCGGCGCGATTTTATGGCCGATATTTCTCACGAACTGCGTACGCCATTAGCGGTGCTGCGCGGTGAACTGGAAGCCATTCAGGATGGCGTGCGTAAATTCACGCCGGAGACGGTGGCGTCTTTACAGGCGGAGGTCGGTACACTGACCAAACTGGTTGACGATCTCCATCAGTTGTCGATGTCTGATGAAGGCGCTCTCGCCTATCAAAAAGCACCGGTAGATTTGATCCCACTGCTGGAAGTGGCGGGCGGCGCATTTCGCGAACGATTCGCCAGTCGTGGCCTGAAACTGCAATTTTCCCTGCCAGACAGTATTACCGTATTTGGCGATCGCGACCGTTTAATGCAGTTATTCAATAACTTACTGGAAAACAGCCTGCGCTACACTGACAGCGGCGGCAGCCTGCAAATCTCTGCCGGGCAGCGCGACAAAACGGTGCGCCTGACCTTTGCCGACAGTGCGCCAGGTGTCAGTGACGATCAGCTACAAAAATTGTTTGAACGTTTTTATCGCACCGAAGGTTCCCGCAACCGTGCCAGCGGCGGTTCCGGGCTGGGGCTGGCGATTTGCCTGAACATTGTTGAAGCACATAATGGTCGCATTATTGCTGCCCATTCGCCTTTTGGCGGGGTAAGCATTACAGTAGAGTTACCGCTGGAACGGGATTTACAGAGAGAAGTATGACCGAGTTACCAATCGACGAAAACACACCGCGTATTTTGATCGTGGAAGATGAACCGAAGCTGGGGCAGTTGCTCATTGATTATCTGCGTGCTGCGAGCTATGCGCCGACGCTTATCAGCCACGGCGATCAGGTACTGCCGTATGTGCGCCAGACACCACCGGATCTGATCCTGTTGGATCTGATGCTCCCTGGCATCGATGGCTTGACGCTGTGCCGGGAAATTCGTCGTTTTTCTGACATTCCTATCGTGATGGTGACGGCAAAAATCGAAGAGATCGACCGCCTGCTCGGACTGGAGATTGGCGCAGATGACTACATCTGCAAGCCGTACAGCCCACGGGAAGTGGTAGCGCGCGTCAAAACCATTTTGCGCCGTTGCAAACCGCAGCGCGAGTTGCAGCAACAGGATGCTGAAAGCCCGTTGATTATCGACGAAGGTCGTTTTCAGGCTTCATGGCGCGGTAAAATGCTTGACCTGACACCTGCGGAATTTCGTCTGCTGAAAACGCTCTCTCATGAACCAGGAAAAGTGTTCTCCCGCGAGCATTTGCTCAATCATCTTTATGACGACTACCGCGTAGTAACCGACCGCACCATCGACAGCCACATTAAAAACCTGCGCCGCAAGCTGGAATCTCTCGACGCCGAACAGTCATTTATCCGCGCCGTTTACGGCGTCGGTTACCGCTGGGAAGCCGACGCCTGCCGCATCGTTTAGTTTTAGCGACATGACTTTGTTAGCCGGAGATGGCGTTCAGACCAGATCCGGCAACATTATCCCACGCATGGTCAGCAAACTGACATTATCTCTCCGCCCTGGCAGGCATCAGAAAATCGCTCATACTTTAATCGGTAAACAGCACCTTTAGATGCTGTTTTCGATACGCAATTTCAATCAAGGAGTCATTATGGCTGGTTGGTTTGAACTCAGTAAGAGCAGTGATAATCAGTTCCGGTTTGTGCTAAAAGCGGGCAATGGTGAGACTATCCTCACCAGCGAGCTGTATACCTCAAAAGCCTCTGCGGAAAAGGGCATCGCGTCGGTGCGTAGCAACAGCCCGCAAGAAGAACGCTATGAGAAAAAAACGGCAAGTAACGGCAAATTCTATTTCAATCTGAAAGCCGCTAATCATCAAATTATCGGCTCCAGCCAGATGTACGCCACCGCGCAATCTCGTGAAACCGGAATTGCCTCCGTTAAAGCCAATGGCACAAGCCAGACGGTGAAAGACAATACGTAATTACGATGCCGGGCGTGGGTTGTTGGCGTCCGGCTTTATATCCAAATAACGCTTAGTTATTAATAATTAAGAGTAACCGCCGCCATTAAAATAGTGGGCACTGACGAGCACTCGTTGTGCTTTCTTTGTTTACCATCCCATACTTATCCTCCTGAACATGTTCATGTGCCAAAATATCTTCTAATACTTTCGTGACGCTATCCGGTTTATGACATACACTGATGTAAGATTTTTACTTACAGGCGGGCGTAAAATGGCCAGAACGATGACGGTTGATCTCGGCGATGAGTTGCGTGAATTTATCGAGTCCTTAATTGAATCCGGCGACTATCGCACCCAAAGCGAAGTGATCCGTGAGTCACTGCGATTACTTCGAGAAAAGCAAGCAGAGTCTCGCCTGCAAGCGTTACGTGACATGCTCGCAGAAGGGTTGAGTAGTGGTGAAGCTCAGCCGTGGGAAAAGGACGCGTTCTTACGGAAGGTGAAAGCAGGGATAAGGAAATAATGTGCGTATTATTAAACTCATGCCAAAAGCCAATGAGGATTTAGAAGGCATCTGGTATTACAGCTATCACCATTTCGGCGAACCACAAGCCGACAGATATGTGGAACATCTTTCAGACGTTCTCCAGATTCTGAGTAACAATAATATAGGTACGCCCAGACCTGAATTAGGCGAAGGTATTTTTGTTCTTCCTTTTGAACGCCACGTCATTTATTTCCTGCAATCACCAGGGGAAATTATCGTCATTCGTATCCTTAACCAAAACCAGGACGCCACCAGACATTTACACTGGAGCTAAACCCGCCGATTGCGCTACAATGCCCGCCCTTAAAGTGGGGGCACTCCCCTAACCGCTTCATCAGGTGAAGCGGATCTGACCTGTCATCAGAACGAGAGAATTATGTTTAAACCGGAACTCCTTTCCCCGGCGGGAACGCTGAAAAATATGCGTTACGCTTTCGCTTATGGCGCAGATGCTGTTTATGCGGGCCAGCCGCGTTATTCCCTGCGTGTGCGCAACAACGAATTCAACCACGAAAATCTTCAGCTCGGCATCAATGAAGCCCACGCGCTGGGGAAAAAGTTTTATGTCGTGGTCAACATTGCACCGCACAACGCCAAGCTGAAAACCTTTATCCGTGACCTGAAACCGGTGGTGGAAATGGGGCCGGATGCGCTGATTATGTCCGATCCAGGGCTGATTATGCTGGTGCGTGAGCACTTCCCTGAAATGCCGATCCACCTTTCGGTGCAGGCTAACGCCGTGAACTGGGCGACGGTGAAATTCTGGCAGCAAATGGGCCTGACCCGCGTGATCCTCTCTCGCGAGCTGTCGCTGGAAGAGATTGAAGAGATCCGCAATCAGGTGCCGGATATGGAGATCGAGATCTTCGTTCACGGCGCGCTGTGCATGGCCTACTCCGGTCGCTGCCTGCTCTCTGGCTATATCAACAAGCGTGACCCGAACCAGGGCACCTGCACCAACGCCTGCCGCTGGGAATATAACGTTCAGGAAGGGAAAGAAGATGATGTTGGCAACATCGTACACAAGTACGAGCCGATTCCGGTGCAAAATGTTGAGCCGACGCTGGGTATCGGCGCACCAACCGACAAAGTGTTTATGATCGAAGAGGCCCAGCGTCCGGGCGAGTATATGACCGCGTTTGAAGATGAGCACGGCACTTACATCATGAACTCGAAAGATCTGCGCGCCATCGCCCATGTAGAACGCCTGACCAAAATGGGCGTGCATTCGCTGAAAATCGAAGGTCGTACCAAATCTTTCTACTATTGTGCACGCACCGCACAGGTTTACCGCAAAGCTATCGATGACGCCGCTGCGGGAAAACCGTTCGATACCAGCCTGCTGGAAACTCTGGAAGGTCTGGCGCATCGTGGCTATACTGAAGGTTTCCTGCGTCGTCATACTCACGACGATTATCAGAACTACGAATACGGTTATTCAGTTTCTGACCGCCAGCAGTTTGTTGGTGAGTTTACCGGTGAGCGCAAGGGGGACCTCGCGGCGGTAGCGGTGAAAAATAAATTCTCCGTTGGCGACAGCCTTGAGCTGATGACGCCGCAAGGCAACATTAATTTTACCCTTGAGCACATGGAAAACGCCAAAGGCGAAGCTATGCCGATAGCACCAGGCGATGGTTATACTGTGTGGCTCCCGGTCCCGCAGGATCTTGAGCTCAATTACGCGCTGCTGATGCGTAATTTCTCCGGGGAAACCACGCGTAATCCCCACGGTAAGTGATTAATTTCGATTATTTTTCCCGGATGGAAAATTCTTAGAAACCGATCACATACAGCTGTATTTATTAAGGTTATCATCCGTTTCGCTGAAAAACATAACCCATAAAATGCTAGCTGTACCAGGAACCACCTCCTTAGCCTGTGTAATCTCCCTTACACGGGCTTATTTTTTATGCATAAGCCCTATCCCTGGTCACCGTCTTCCATTGACCACATCGATAGAATCTCCCTTCATAGCACGATGCCTTTCACGTAACGGCATCGTGCTCGCACAGGTTCCGGCTAAGCACAACCAGAACGCGCATGTTTGACGCTTACCAAAAAATATTCTCACTCTCCACATTTGAATGTCAGACGAGCGACGCCATGTAATCCTGCACCTTCTGTCTTCAGGTCAACTATCTGCATTTTTTTGCCCTGAGTAACACAGAAATGGGCTGCATCATTTTTTACTATATTTTCTGCACCAGATATTCTGCCCCTGGCTAAAGAAGCTTCGGCTTCGGTGTAGTATTGGTTATCGAGTTTACGCTGAATATTACTTTTATATGCAAGACCAAATTTACCGATACTTGTCTCATCATTATGCACAGCACAACCAGACATAAT
>NZ_CAOLGM010000157.1:0-8358 GCF_948475835.1 uncultured Escherichia sp.
GTTCCCAGCCAGTTTTGCCGGGAGGGTGGAGAAGGGAAGGGCTTATCGGTAGCAAAGTAGATACTGGTAGCACCAAAGCGAATCGGTGCCCACAGTACCCAGCCGTTATTTTCCAGCCGTTGTTTCAGCCACGGGTCCTGATAATCAGCCTGACTTGCCAGCGGGCCGCCAAAATCGCTTTCGCTGTAGTTTTTCAACAACGGGAAATACCAACTGCCGTCATAACGTACCAGCAACGGTTTATCGTTGGCGATAAGTTCAGAACACAAACTCAAACCAAACAAAACGAGGAAAATCCATAACGACCAGTAGCCGCGACGGTTATGGCGAAAACGCGCCCAACGGGCCTGATTGACGGGGCTGAGTCGCGACATTAACGTCCCTCAAAATCTATACGCGGATCGACCAGCGTATAGCTGATATCACTGACAATATTCAGCAGCAGGCCAATCAGGGTGAAAATATACAAGGTACCAAACATTACAGGATAATCGCGCGAGACGGTCGCTTCGTAGCCCAGTAAGCCAAGGCCATTGAGTGAAAACATCACTTCAATCAGCAGCGAGCCGGTAAAAAACATGCTTATAAACGTCGCCGGAAAACCGGCAATCACCAGCAGCATGGCGTTGCGGAACACATGTTTCCAGAGAATATTTTTTTCACTTACCCCTTTCGCACGCGCGGTCACCACGTATTGCTTGCGCACTTCATCAAGGAATGAGTTTTTGGTCAGCATGGTCAGCGCCGCAAAGCCACCAATCACTGTCGCCAGCACCGGCAGCGTGATATGCCACAGATAATCGGTGATTTTCTGATACCACGGCAGCGAATCAAAGTTAGCGGAAACCAGGCCGCGTAGAGGGAACAGGTCGAAATAGCTGCCGCCCGCGAAGAAGACAATCAGCAGGATGGCAAACAAAAAGGCCGGAATGGCGTAGCCGATGATGATAAATGCGCTACTCCAGACGTCAAAGCGGCCCCCATTATAAACAGCTTTGCGAATGCCTAACGGAATCGACACCAGATAGATAATCAGCGTGCTCCACAATCCGAGGGTGATGGAAACCGGCAGACTGTCTTTAATCAGCGTCAGCACCGAGGCGCTGCGAAACAGGCTATCACCAAAATCAAAGCGGATGTAGTCCCAGAGCATTTTGAAGTAACGTTCGTGGATCGGCTTATCGAAACCGTAGCGATGAGTGATCTCGGCGATCACTTCTGGATCTAATCCGCGTCCGCCACGGTAATTACTGTCGCTGATATTGCCGACGCCCGTTTGCGCATGGCTGGCGCGAATACCTTCACCGCCTGCGCCGGGTAATACTCCGGCATTACCAAACTCAATGGCGGCGATGGCCTGGTCGACCGGACCGCCAGGCGCAATTTGCACGATGAAAAAGTTGATAGTGATAATCGCCCATAATGTTGGGATCACCAGCAACAGACGGCGAATCAGGTAAGCGCCCATCTACTCTCCCTGTTTGCTGGCGGACGGCAGTTTGGCCGCTTTATTAACGTCATACCACCAGGTATCGATACCCAGGCTGTAAACAGGGCGTACAGCGGGTTGGGAGAATTTATCCCACCAGGCGAGACGGTCTTCCGCCATGTACCACATTGGCAGCATGTAATAATTCCACGTTAATACGCGATCCAGTGCTCGCCCTAACGGCAGTAATTTTTCTTTATTTCCTTGCGCGGCAATAATTTGATTGATCAGCGAGTCGATAACCGGACTTTGCACGCCGGGGGCATTATAAGTGGAATTGATATATTCCGATGACCAGGAAATCTGTAAATCGGAACTGGGCCACGGCATCGCCCGCCATACGCGCGGCATCATGTCATAGTCGCGACTGCGCATGCGGTTGGTGATTTGCGAGTTATCCACCTTGCGAATGTCCATGTTGATACCCAGCCGTTGCAGGCTGTGCTGGAACGGCAATACCCACTGACTATTGCTGCTTGCGGGAAGCAATAATTCAAAGCTGAGTGGCTGACCCGTTGTGGCATTAACGCGTTGCTGACCCTTCAGCACCCAGCCCGCTTCGTTGAGAAGTTTGTCGGCTTTTAACAGGTTGTCACGATCGTAGCCATCGCCTTTAGATACCGGCGGCTGGTAGATTTGTGTGAAGACTTCTGGCGGTAGATCTTTTTTCATTGGTGCCAGAAGCACCAGCTCCGCGGCGTCGGGGTAATTTCTGGCCGCGTATTCGGTATTCTGAAAATAACTGTTCGTGCGACTCCAGGCATTGTAAAACAACGCCTTGTTCATCCATTCAAAGTCAAAGGCGAGGGTGATTGCTTCCCGGACCCGGCGATCGCTGAATACCGGACGTTGGATATTAAACGCCAGCCAGCGCGTATCCTGGGCTGATTCGTTCTTTTGCTCATCTTTGATGATGTATTTTTTATCGAAATTTTTACCGGTATAACGCGTGGCCCAGTTTTTAGCGTCGTTTTCCATACGCAAATCAAAGGCACCTGCTTTAAACGCTTCAAAGGCGACATTATCATCGAGGTAATAATCGTAGCGAATGGTGTCGAAATTCCAGCGTCCACGGTTTACCGGTAAGTTTGCTGCCCAGTAATCTTTCACGCGGGAATAGACAATATTTTGCCCCATTTTCCAGGACGTAATTCGGTACGGACCACTGGCAAGCGGAGGCGTGGCGAGCGGATCGCTAAGTTTGTGATCCTTCCAGTACTTTTCTGGAAATACCGGCAGCGAAAACAGACTCAACATATCTTCTTTGCCGGGTTTAGCTAACTCAATGCGCACGGTTAACGGCGCAATGGCTTTGACGGTGGTGCCTTTGTAGACCAGACGAAATTGCGGCACGCCTTCGGTCATAAATTTTTGAAAAGTAAACTCTACATCGCGGGCAGTAATGGGAGAACCATCATGAAAACGGGCGCGCGGATTAATAGCGACCTCCACCCAGGAATAATCGTCAGCATAGCGTGCGCTTTCAGCAATCAGCGGGTAATAACTGCCTGGTTCGTCATCGGAAGTCGTAAATAGCGTGTCGTACAGCTGCTCGGTGCGTGCGCCCGGGTTGCCGCGCAGTGCATAGCGGTTGAAATTATCGAAGGTACCGAGGGCTGACAACGTTATCTGCCCACCTTTTGGCGCGGCGGGGTTCACATAATCAAAATGGTTGAAATTAAACGCGTACCGGGGTTCGCCCAGCACGGCAAAGGCATAGCTTTCCTTGATAGCCTGCGCCTGCGCACCAAAGGTGAACAGAGCGATAAACAGCAGCAGTATGCGCACAATCATCTGCAACGGATTTCCTTTTACTCATCATTAGCCGCAATCCGGCATGCTTTCACTATGAATAATAAGGGACGTAAGCACACCTTACCACTGCGGCGTATACGGTTTCTTCAGCCAGCGAACAAAATCGTCCAGCGGTAACGGGCGACTAATCCAGTAGCCTTGCATGAAATTAACGCCGCGTTCGCTTAGCCATCGCGCTTGTTCCGGCGTTTCGACCCCTTCAGCAACCGTCAGCATATTGAGGCGTTTCGCCAGCGTCAGCACCGCGTCAAGTACGGGTGAAGTGATCGTTTCCGTACCGATGGCGTTGATAAATCCACGGTCAATTTTCAGATAATCGAGCGTAAAACGCTCAAGATAGATAAGCGCGCTGTGCCCGGTGCCGAAGTCATCAATAGCAATTTCTACGCCTACCGAGTGCAGCCAGGCGAAGAGTTGTGTGGCTTCTTGCTCTTTCAGCATATCGCGCTCGGTAATTTCCAGCACAATCTGGAAATGGTGTGCGGGTAGGGAAGTGAGCAGTTTCTGGATATCTGCTTTAAAGCTTTCGCTGTGCAGATGGTCCGGCGCAATGTTAATGCCAAATTTGACGCCTACCGGCAGCACTTTTTCTAATTCTGCGGCATCGCGGGCAATTAACTCAAACAGATGCTGAGTCAGCGGCACAATCATCTTTTGCGATTCGGCAAAGTTAATGAAGGCATCCGGGGGAATTTCTCCCGCGACAGGATGCCGCCAGCGTAGCAGTACTTCCAGGCCCGTTACTCGCAAAGCTTGTGTATCCACCACCGGTTGATACGCCACGTAAAATTGTTCGCGCTTGATGGCGGTCATGATTTCTCTGCCGGGGCGCATACGTACGCTCATCAGGTAATAGCAGAGCAGGCCAACGACAGTTCCACTCATGCCGCCCAGTAAAAATGCGTACCACACATCGTTCCATGTCCAGTCATCTGCATAAAGCCGAACGGTCAGAGGAATGCCCGCAATTTTAGTTTCACGGACTGGCATGTCGGTTAATTCGTTAACGTTCATCAAACGTGAAGAAAAGGTAGATAGCGCAGTATTGCCAATAATGAGGGCGACGCCATCGTAATCTTCCTGCCGTGAACTATAAAAGAGTGAAGGCGTCAGGTTGAGATTCAGAGCGGCAAAGACGCCGCTATTTTTCAGCAAAGGGTTGCGATACCAGATGACGATTGCGGGTTTGTTCGGCACCATCGGCGTGCCGGGTAAGATCGCCATATCGACATTTTTATTAATGTCGAGCGCCGGAATCAATTCATTGAGTGGAATGTCCATCTCACCGGTCGCAGATGAACAGAATGTTTTTTTATCTTTCACCAGCACAAACGTACGGACATTCATGCTAAACGCCGCGCGGGCGGTCAGTTCGGGGTTAGCCTGCTGGCAGGTATCTAAGGTCAGCGGCTGGAGCCGGTCAGTAGTGGATTTCAGGTCGGCAAAATAGGTATCGAGATACTTTTGTACGTCGGTAATCAGTGTGTCGTATTTGACTTCGTGCTTATGCCAGGCCACTAAAAACTGAAGGCAACTCACCAGTATCGCAATCATCACGCCTGCAACAATGCAGGTAAGCAGGAGCTTACGTCCAGAATTGGGAGCGCGTATGAACATGATTCCGTTAATTTCCTGAAATTACGACAACATTTAAAAGATAACAATGACCGGACTATAGCCTGGATCAAGACGCGGAAACATCATTTTCTCTGATGAATGAAAACAAAAAAGCACTGCCTAAGCAGTGCTTTCAGTTAACTCGTTAGGATAGCCAAGGGATTGCATCCAAACGGTTTATTAGCTGCGGCTGAGAACCCGGCGTGCTTCGTTGTAACGCTTCTTCCAGTACGGTTCATTCATGCTGGAAATAATAACACCACTGCTGGTGGAAGCATGGACAAACTGATTGTTGCCGATATAAATACCGACATGGCGTCCCGTTGAACCGGCACGGAACAGAACTAAATCACCCGTACGCAAATTACTGCGGGAAACAGATTTACCCATTTCCTGCTGTTCGTAAGTCGAACGCGGAAGTTCTAAGCCAAATTGCTCACGGAATGTACGCTGTACGAAACCAGAACAATCGATACCTTTTTTAGTGCTGCCGCCCAGACGATAACGTACGCCTTTCCAGTCAGCATACTGATCCATAATTCGCGATTTTACGTCGACATTACGAACCAGGTTTTCAAATTCATCCTGAGAAGCTTGCAGTGATGATGTTTCACTACCCACTGCACGTGTCTCAGGATGCATATTCTTTGCGGTGTTATTTGCACTACATGCAGAAAGCAGAACCGCTACTGCAATCGCGGGGATCCCGCGCAAGATATATCTCAAAATCGGTTGAGATTTGACCATGTTGTTTGTTTTCCCTTGAAGTCCTTAACGACAAATATCGTTATAAAAAAATGCCAAGCGACACGAGACTAATTACCTGGGCATGTTGAAACAATTCCTTAAGGCCAAATCTGTGGACTAACGCACAAAATTATATGCTGTGAGGATAATCTACCGCCGAGGCAAAACGAGTTCGAGATTACCCGATTGGTGCGGTCTTGGCGAGCGGTTTTACATGATTTTTTATAAGAAAAAGTGATACAGAAAGTTAATAAGCGGGATTGGTCAATTAAAGTACGATTGAGTGAAACGCATGCAATCCATTCATTTACTTAGAGAATGATTTTTGCGCGCGATGGATGAAAGCACGGTGCGCATCATCAGGATTATCCTCACTATAAAAATAAGCCTGATGATGTTAATTACTGTGAGTTATTTGTTTTGGAAATGTTTGTTTTTTCCCGGTAGTGATTTGTCAAAAAAGGTGATTAATCGATCACTTAATGGCGTCAGCAACACCCAGGGCAAACCGATCAATATCACGGTCATCGAACCGACAATGATGTCAGTAAACCAGTGTGCGCCAATCATTACTCTGGGAAATGCAAAAACCACAAAAATAATAAGGGCGATAAGGCCTGCAACTTTGCCGAAATAACGCCACATGAATGCCGAAAAAATAAGCAGCATCATGCCGTGATCGCCGGGAAAGCTATCTCGTGAGGCATCTTTCGTGGGAACAGAGAGCAGTTCGCTGACGCGGTTAATATCGGTAAAAGTCAATGTTGGGCTGGCCCGTTTTACAGGAATTAATGCCTGACCCAGCTGGTTTAATACCACTGCAGTTAATAGCATGACCAGACCCATAATCACGATACGTCGTCTGCCAGGGGCGTTTTCTTTCAGCCAGAAACTCAGCATCAACATTCCCATCGCCAGCAGAGAACAACCGTCGAAAGCGCGATTGTTGGTCAATGCAACCAGCCACAAAAAGGCCTTACTTTCGACCAGTTTCTGATTAAAGAAATAAAAAATATCCGCATCAATTGGCAACCAGAATCCATGATTAACGGGAATATACCAGGAAAGAAACAGCGCGAGGCCGACAATATTCAACAACACTATTTGCGGCAAATTTTTAATCATATTTTCTCTAATTATCTTACTGAAAAACGCAGGCAACCTTACGCGGTAGTCGCTAAACGAAGCTTCAACAGCGCGCTCTGCAAAGCATTCCAGTCAGCTTCGCTGCTGGAAATCAGCTCAATACGGCTGTCCGGTGGCGCAACGTTTTGCGTTTCAATGTGCAGGTCATCGCCCTGACGGTTGATTCGTACCAGCCCTTCGGGAATACGCAGCACGCCTTTGACGCGTTCCACCGGTGCAAGTCGCGCCCATTCCAGAATGCCAATGGTGTCGAATACCGTATCAGCGTCGAATATCCAGCCGCAGGCCTGATATCCTTGCCCGCTGTTCAGACTGCGACGCCAGCGTTGATGCTCTGGCAGGCTTAACGCTGCTAACCCTTTTTTCACGACATGCTGATGAGAATGCGCGGCGCTGGCGGGCAACTCGGCTAAATTGCGACGCGGCAAATCCAGAAGATGACCGTCAACTTTCCCATGCTCACTGTGAATTAATTGTCGATCGCCACCATTTTGCTGCCACCAGCGCTGTAGCGCTTGCTCGCTTTCAGGTGTCGCACGGTCGGATTTATTGGCGACAATGATGTCTGCGGCAGCCAGCTGGTCACGGAAGTTTTCATTGCTGGCGCTTTTTTCGTCCAGCAGCAGGCGTGGATCGAGAATGCACAACGTGGCGCGCAGATCTATCCACGGTTCATAGACTGGTGCGGTTAAGAGATCGAGGATCTGTTTCGGATGGCCCAGCCCGGTCGGCTCTATCAACAAGCGGTCTGGTTTTCCCTGACGCAGTAAGGTATTCAACCCTACCTGCATGGGTAAACCATTAACGCAGCACATGCAGCCGCCGGGGATCTCTTTCAGCAATGCGCCGCTGTCGGCGAGCAAAGCACCATCAATTCCGACTTCCCCAAATTCATTAACCAGTACCGCCCATTTTTCGTTGGGATCTTTATGGGCTAACAGATGAAGAATCGACGTGGTTTTCCCGCTGCCGAGAAAACCGGTGATGAGGTTGGTCCTGGTCACAACGGCTCCGCAATACTCTGGTAAGTTAACTGAGCGTTAATCCTGGCTAAAAAAGGCAGAAAAGAGAAGGGGAGAGCGGACGAAGGTGAGCTTCATCCGCTTTAACCGCAGAAATCGTTAAATTTTGAGGGTGTTTAATAGCGCCTGATGTGCGCCGAATTGTACGATTTGTTGCCAGGCTTGTTCGATGGCCTGCACAAAATGCGGGTTATCTGGCAGATCATCACCGAAAACTTCACGCAGGGAAAGCAGGGCGGTTACGCGTTGTTCACTGCTGCTGCCCGCAACAAGTTCGCGAATTTTATCGCTAAGCGGATCGCGAACATCAATGGCATTTCCGGCATCATCAACGCCGCTGACGTAACGCATCCAGCCAGCAACGCCTAATGCCAGCAACGACCAGTCCGTTTCGCACCCCAGATGTATGCGAATACCTGCCAGCATACGTTGCGGTAATTTCTGGCTACCATCCATTGCGATTTGCCAGGTCTTATGTTTCAGCGCCGGATTAGCAAAACGTGCAATTAACTTGTCCGCATA
>NZ_CAOLGM010000158.1:0-8346 GCF_948475835.1 uncultured Escherichia sp.
GTGCAGAGATAACAGTCCACCAGCGTTAGTTGCTCACCAAAGGCATAAGGTTCAGCGGTCAATTGTGAATTCAGCCAGATATAAAGTGATTTGCGATATTCAATTACATTCTTCTTTAACTGTTCAGGTGCGTCAGATGCCCAACGCTCAGGGTAATCGGCGAAAGTGAATGTTGGATAGACATTAGCAACCAGCCAGACCAATAGCCGTTGAAACTGCTGACGTTCGGCGCGCCCAACCGGTGGCGCAAGGTCCGGGCGACGATCGAGAACCATCAATGCAATCGCCGCTGTCTCCGTCATAATCTCGTCATTTTCCAGCGCCAGTGTCGGAATCTGACACAACGGGTTCAGGGTTTTCAATAACTCGCGTGAAGTTCCCTCGTGGTCAAAACCACTGACATCAACGAACTGATAAGGAATATCAGCCAGTGTTAGCATCAGCTCACTGATTGTAGAGCCCCATCCGGGTACGCCATACACCTTAATCATATGCCCCTCACAATCTTTTAAAGATTAAGTGTAGGACAGTACACAGGTTAACCAGCAAAAGGATTTGTCATTTTTTCGTCAGTTGTATTAATCCCCTTCAGGATTGTAAGGGGATGTTTTGCATCGTTTATCGATAACGGGTAGGATGCTGCGCCGATAGTTTTATACCCATAAAGAATAATGGTGATAACTATCATCGCCAGGATGAATAAACATTGTTCATGGCAACTTATATGACTTTTTCATTAAAGCAATCAGGGAGAGCAATGAGTAAACACGACACCGACACTTCAGATCAACACGCCGCGAAACGCCGCTGGCTTAATGCCCACGAAGAGGGGTATCACAAAGCGATGGGCAATCGCCAGGTACAGATGATCGCCATTGGCGGCGCGATTGGCACCGGCTTGTTTTTAGGTGCAGGAGCCCGACTGCAAATGGCGGGTCCAGCACTGGCACTGGTTTATTTAATTTGTGGCTTGTTTTCGTTTTTTATTCTGCGTGCATTGGGTGAGCTGGTGCTACACCGCCCTTCCAGTGGCAGTTTTGTCTCTTATGCCCGTGAGTTTTTGGGTGAGAAAGCCGCTTATGTTGCTGGCTGGATGTACTTCATCAACTGGGCGATGACGGGGATTGTTGATATTACCGCCGTCGCTCTGTATATGCATTACTGGGGTGCGTTTGGCGGCGTGCCGCAGTGGGTCTTTGCGCTCGCTGCACTTACCATCGTTGGCACCATGAATATGATCGGTGTGAAATGGTTTGCGGAGATGGAGTTCTGGTTTGCGCTTATTAAAGTGCTCGCCATTGTGATCTTTTTGGTCGTGGGTACAGTGTTCCTCGGTAGTGGTCAGCCGCTGGATGGCAACACCACTGGCTTTCATTTAATCACCGATAATGGCGGCTTCTTCCCCCACGGTTTGCTGCCTGCGCTGGTGTTGATTCAGGGCGTAGTGTTTGCTTTTGCCTCCATTGAAATGGTGGGTACAGCTGCCGGAGAATGTAAAGATCCGCAGACCATGGTGCCTAAAGCCATTAACAGTGTGATTTGGCGTATTGGCCTGTTTTACGTCGGCTCCGTGGTGTTGCTGGTTATGCTATTGCCGTGGAGCGCGTATCAGGCGGGGCAAAGTCCGTTCGTGACGTTTTTCTCTAAACTGGGTGTGCCATATATCGGCAGCATTATGAATATTGTGGTGCTGACCGCTGCCCTCTCCAGCCTGAACTCAGGTCTGTACTGCCCCGGACGTATTCTGCGCTCAATGGCGATGGGCGGTTCCGCACCGAGTTTTATGGCGAAAATGAGTCGTCAGCATGTGCCGTATGCCGGGATTCTGGCGACACTAGTTGTGTATGTCGTCGGCGTATTCCTCAACTATCTGGTGCCGTCGCGCGTATTTGAGATTGTGTTGAACTTCGCGTCGCTGGGAATCATCGCTTCATGGGCGTTTATCATCGTGTGCCAGATGCGCCTGCGTAAAGCAATTAAACAAGGCAAAGCAGCGGATGTCAGTTTTAAACTGCCTGGCGCGCCCTTCACTTCCTGGCTGACATTACTGTTTTTACTGAGTGTCCTGGTGCTGATGGCGTTCGATTACCCGAACGGGACTTATACTATCGCGGCGCTGCCGATTATCGGTATTCTGCTGGTTATAGGCTGGTTTGGTGTGCGCAAACGCGTTGCTGAAATTCACAGCACTGCGCCAGTCGTCGAGGAAGATGAAGAAAAACAGGAAATTGTGTTTAAGCCTGAAACGGCGAGCTAATTGCAAAATTGCCCGGCTACGTGCCGGGCAAATTTAGATTACTGACGAAGGTGTGCCGCATGCGGCGTGATAAAAGTCAGGCAAGTCTCTCCGTTTTCACCCTCGCCACATCTATTACAGCGCAATACGAATCACATCGTCCGGCTGGGTAGCTTCCTGCTGTTTAGTGGATTTTTGTTTCACACTGACATACAGCGTTTTGCCATCGGCAGACAGCGCCAGGCTGTTTGGATGAGTCGGCGTATCGAACGTTTTCACCACTTTATAGCTTTTCGCGTCAATCCCACTGAGTTTACCTGCCTGACGATGCGTTACGTAGGCTTCATTACGCGCGGGGTTAAACAGCACAGCCAGTGATTCTGGTGCCGCAACCTTCGCCAGAATATTGCCATTACGGGTATCGACCACTAACACTTCTGCGGCTTTAGAATCGGTGATAAATGCACGCTGCCTGGCGGTATCAAGGCTAATGTTGATAAAGAAGTGCTCTTTGCCGTCATCCAGCAGCTTTTTACGGCTGAGGATTTTATTGTCGGCGGTGTCGATGGTAATCAATTCGCCGTCAGCGTTAGTGGTGTAAAGACGTTTGCCTTTGCTATCCAGCGCCAGACCGGTACTCATTTTACCGGTGTTCTGGATGGCGGTTTTCAGTTTGATATTCTCGCCATCAACGACCCAAATCACGCTCTCTTTACCAATACCACTGATGTAAACGGTGTTCGTGGCATCATCAGCTACCAGCTCACGCGGTTGCAGCGGGCGCACCTCTTCCGTGCGCTTACGATCATCCAGCACCAGACGGCCTTTCACTTCGCCAGTTTTGGCATCTATCGCCGTGACCGCGCTGTTTACGGTGTTACCAAACCACAACGTCTGAGTCGTGTTATTGATGGTGGCACCAAACGGCTTGAGATCGTTATGGATCGCTTGGGTCACTTCCAGAGTAACCGGGTCAAGACGATAAACAACACCGCCTTTATCCAGTTTGCGGCTTTGCGAAGTGGCGAGCCAAAGCGCGTTTTCTTGCTGGCTATATGCCATTTCGTAGGCACCTTTACCTACCGCTTTACGCAGCATTTCTTCTGCGGCCTGCGTACTGAATGATGAAGCAACAAGCAATGAACCTAACAGTAATGAACCACGCAGACGCGATGAAAACAGATGACGTAAATGCATGACGACTCCCTTTGATGAACCGATATTTTTGCTGCTTCACAATGCTTCGCTAAGCGTAATCATCGTTACGCTCTTGTTATAAATGGGAATGGTAATCATTATTTTCTCAAATGTGGAGCATTTCTTGCCGTTACGACTACAATTTTCTCAATTACTTAACGTATCGTGCCGTTTCGTTTTCCATAAATTTACAATTTCATTACCATAACGGCGTTTTCCCATTCTTAACCTGGCTTTTTTCATGAAGATTTTTTCCGTCCGACAGACCGTTTTGCCCGCACTGCTTGTCCTTTCCCCCGTTGTTTTTGCCGCTGATGAACAGACTATGATTGTCAGTGCCGCACCGCAGGTGGTTTCAGAACTGGATACCCCAGCAGCAGTAAGCGTGGTGGATGGCGAGGAGATGCGCCTGGCAACACCGCGCATTAACTTGTCCGAATCACTGACCGGCGTGCCTGGTTTGCAGGTACAAAACCGGCAGAACTATGCGCAAGATTTACAGCTGTCGATTCGCGGATTTGGCTCCCGCTCCACTTACGGTATTCGCGGTATTCGCCTGTATGTGGACGGTATTCCCGCCACCATGCCCGACGGGCAAGGGCAAACATCCAACATCGATTTAAGCAGTGTGCAAAATGTGGAAGTGCTGCGTGGCCCCTTCTCTGCCCTGTATGGCAACGCGTCTGGTGGGGTAATGAATGTCACCACCCAGACCGGACAACAGCCACCAACCATTGAAGCCAGTAGTTACTACGGCAGTTTTGGCAGCTGGCGCTATGGGCTGAAAGCAACGGGCGCAACGGGAGACGGCACACAGCCTGGCGATGTCGATTACACCGTCTCAACCACGCGTTTTACGACCCACGGCTATCGTGACCATAGTGGCGCACAGAAAAATTTAGCCAATGCCAAACTGGGCGTACGCATTGATGAAGCCAGCAAATTAAGTCTGATTTTCAATAGTGTGGATATCAAAGCAGATGACCCAGGTGGGCTAACCAAAGCAGAATGGAAGGCTAATCCACAACAAGCGCCTCGTGCAGAACAGTACGACACGCGAAAAACCATCAAGCAAACTCAGGCTGGGTTGCGCTATGAGCGTAGCCTGAGCGCGCAAGATGATATGAGTGTGATGATGTATGCCGGAGAGCGAGAAACGACCCAGTACCAGTCAATCCCGATGGCCCCCCAACTTAACCCGTCACATGCGGGCGGCGTGATTACCCTGCAACGCCATTACCAGGGGATAGACAGCCGCTGGACACACCGTGGTGAACTGGGCGTTCCGGTCACGTTCACTACCGGCCTGAACTACGAAAACATGAGTGAAAACCGCAAGGGCTACAATAACTTCCGCCTGAATAGCGGCATGCCGGAGTACGGGCAAAAAGGTGAGTTGCGTCGCGACGAACGCAATCTGATGTGGAACATCGATCCCTATTTACAGACGCAGTGGCAGCTGAGCGAAAAACTGTCGCTGGATGCTGGCGTGCGCTACAGCTCCGTGTGGTTTGATTCCAACGACCATTACGTTACTCCGGGTAACGGCGATGACAGCGGTGATGCCAGTTATCATAAATGGCTACCTGCCGGTTCGTTAAAATATGCAATGACCGATGCCTGGAATATCTATCTGGCAGCCGGGCGAGGTTTTGAAACTCCGACGATTAATGAGCTGTCTTATCGTGCTGATGGGCAAAGCGGTATGAACTTTGGTTTAAAACCATCCACCAACGATACAATTGAGATCGGCAGTAAAACGCGTATTGGTGATGGGCTGCTTAGTCTCGCATTGTTTCAGACCGACACTGATGATGAAATTGTTGTCGATAGCAGTAGCGGTGGGCGTACGACTTACAAAAATGCCGGAAAGACCCGTCGTCAAGGCGCTGAACTGGCATGGGATCAACGTTTCGCAGGAGATTTTCGCGTAAACGCGTCCTGGACCTGGCTTGATGCGACCTATCGCAGCAATGTTTGCAATGAACAGGATTGTAACGGTAATCGGATGCCAGGGATCGCCCGTAATATGGGCTTTGCGTCGATAGGTTATGTACCGGAAGATGGTTGGTATGCAGGCACGGAAGCGCGTTATATGGGCGATATTATGGCAGATGATGAAAATACGGCAAAAGCGCCGTCTTATACTCTCGTCGGCTTATTCACCGGGTATAAATACAATTACCACAATTTAACTGTGGATTTATTTGGTCGTGTCGATAATTTATTCGATAAAGAATACGTTGGTTCTGTCATTGTCAATGAGTCAAACGGGCGATATTACGAACCTTCGCCCGGACGAAATTATGGTGTCGGCATGAATATTGCGTGGAGATTTGAGTAATTACCTTGATGCCCGGTATTTGCCGGGCATTTACTTTAACGATTGTATTGCTGGTATAAAATAGCAATATTTTGTTGCATAATTTCAGCAAGACAATGTCTGCATCCCTCTTTGTCTTTTGCTTTTAACGCAGCGAGTAACAGATGATAGTTTTCTATATGCTCCCGTAATTCCGCTGGATTAATCGCTTCATAGAGATAATGTAAACCAGGCCCCATCCTGACCCACAGTTGCTCAATCATCTCACACAGGATGGGCATATTTGAGCGATGATAAATCGCTAAGCGAAATAGCCTGTTTACATTAATGATTTGTTCCATGTCGCCCTTTTCTTGCGCCTGCTGTAATTTCTCGAGCAATTCCTGGAGTTCCGCCAGGTCTTGCGGGGTGAGGTTTTCAACAGCCAGAGCAACTGCCATTAATTCCAGTTCGTAGCGGATCCGATTGATTTCGTCTAATTGACGTTTCCTCACTTCCGGAACTGTAAATGCTTGTGCAGGTGCGACAGAAAGCGCATTCACCGAAACCAGACGTAATAATGCTTCACGCACAGGTGTAATACTCATACCTAATTGCTCCGCCAGATTTTTAGTAATCAGGCGTGCGCCAGGTTTTAATGCGCCAATACTAAGCTGATGTTTCAGGTCGTTCTCAACCTGCAGAGTCAAACTGACATGTTTCATTTTTCCCATTCCAGGCATTTTAATTCCTTCGCGTGTTTTCTGTCCAACCCTGCCTGCACGGCAGAAGGAGTTCACCTGGTGTATTAAAGTGAATAATCATAAACCACCCACCTTTGTTGTTATTAGCAGCAGAACAATGACGTGGTTAGTTAATTAAAGCTGAAAATAAGCTTTTTGCCTGGATTTTTATGGCGGCTTACGCCGCCGTTGAAACTTTAATCATCACCCGCGACGCGGATCACCACTTTGCCGAAGTTTTTACCCTTCAGCAGGCCGATAAACGTCTGTGGCGCATTCTCTAAACCATCAGTAATATCTTCGTGGTAGTGGATTTTATCCTCTTTCACCCATTGCCCCATCTCCTTCTGAAACTCATGGATGCGGTGACCATAATCCTGAGCGATAATAAACCCTTGCAAGCGAATACGTTTTTTCAGCACCGTTGCCATCAACAGGGGTAAACGATCCGGACCGGGTGGTAGCTCTGTAGCGTTATAGCTGCTCACTAAGCCACAAACGGGAATGCGCGCAGATGTATTAAGTAATGGTAGCACTGCATCAAATACCTTACCGCCCACGTTTTCATAATAGATATCAATACCTTTTGGGCACGCTTTCACCAGTTGTTCGGCAAAATCATCCGCGTGGTGATCAAGACAAACATCGAAGCCCAGCACCTCGATAGCATGGCGGCATTTTTCCGCGCCACCGGCAACCCCCACCACCCTGCAACCTTTAAGTTTGCCGATTTGCCCCACCGTTGCTCCCACAGGACCTGTCGCCGCAGCTACCACCAACGTTTCGCCCTCTTTAGGCTGACCGATATCCAGCAGCCCCATATAAGCGGTAAAGCCTGGCATCCCCAGCACACCCAGCGACCACGATGGATTTTGCGGATGATCGCCAAGTTTCACCAGATCATCACCACTGGATATGTCATAGTCCTGCCATCCACTGTAGCCCAGCACCCAGTCGCCAGGCTGATAATCAGGATGATTCGACTCCACAACACGGCTCACCGTGCCGCCGACCATCACGCCGCCAATATCAACAGGCGGTGAATAAGATGGCTCATCGCTCATACGTCCACGCATATACGGGTCCAGGGACAAATAAACTGTGCGCAGTAACACCTGTCCTTCACCCGGTGTGGCGACATCATCTTCTTCAAGACGGAAATTCTCCGGAACCGGTGCGCCATGTGGACGCGAGGCCAGAACCCAACGTCGATTACGCTGCTTTTGTTGCCCCATAATGCTCTCCTGTGCTTTTGGCATGAATCCATCAATAGTAGCAGGCTCACGGGATTGGTTTTGTTTGCAGCCGTCACATCCCCTCTGCAACACGCAATAATTTCATCGAGGAATCCGTTGCTTCGGGCTGTTTTCGATAGTATTGATAACATCATCATCATTATTTTATCGAGGCCAGACATGTCCATCCGTTTTGCCCGCAAAGCCGATTGTGCTGCCATTGCGGAAATTTATAACCACGCCGTGTTGTATACGGCGGCTATCTGGAATGACCAAACGGTTGATGCAGATAACCGCATTGCCTGGTTTGAAGCGCGGACCATAGCAGGTTATCCGGTGCTGGTGAGTGAAGAAGATGGCGTAGTGACGGGATATGCCTCGTTTGGCGACTGGCGTAGTTTCGATGGTTTTCGCCATACCGTGGAACATTCGGTTTATGTCCATCCCGATCATCAGGGCAAAGGTCTGGGGCGTAAATTGTTAAGCCGATTGATTGATGAAGCGCGGGATTGCGGGAAGCATGTCATGGTCGCCGGGATCGAATCGCAAAATCAGGCCTCGCTGCATCTGCACCATTCGCTGGGATTTGTCGTCACCGCACAAATGCCGCAGGTGGGCACTAAATTTGGGCGC